>NZ_JBQQCE010000157.1:0-19794 GCF_052245645.1 Streptomyces sp. KR55
TCGTGGCCGAGCGGGTGACCGTCGCGGTGTCGCGGAACGGTGCTGTCGAGGTGCGCACCCCAGGGGGCGTGACCCTGCGTCGCGCTCTGCCACCGCGGTGGTGGGAGCCGGTCGGAGGAGGCCGGGCGCGTTGGCTGCAGCGGTCGGAGGTGTCGGCGGACGCGCGTTTCTTCGGGCTCGGCGGGCGCGCGTCCGGGCCGCGGTTGCGGGACGGTACGTACCGGCTGTGGAACACCGATCCGGGCCGCGCGTTCGCACCTGGGGACGATCCGCTGTACATCACGATGCCCGTGCAGTTCGTGGTGGCCGATGCGGGCTCGCATCTGGTGTTCCATGACAGCTCGTGGGACGGCACCGTCACGCTGCGGGAGGGCGAGGAGGGGGCCGGTTCCGGACACGACCGGGCAGGGATGAGCGAACTGCGCATGGACGGCGGTCCGCTGCGGTGCTGGGTGATCGTGGGCACTCCCGCGCGCGTGCTGCTTGCCTGGGCCTCGCTCACCGGGGCGCCCACGCTGCCGCCGGCATGGGCGCTGGGCCACCATCACGCGCGGTGGGGCTTCGGCAGGGAGCAGGAGGTACGGCGGATCGTCGCGGGGTATCAGGAGAACGGTCTGCCGCTCGACGCGGTCCATCTGGACATCGACCACTACGACGCCCACCAGGTGTTCACCGTGGACCAAGAGCACTTTCCCCAGTTGCCGGAGCTTGCCGAGGAGCTGCGGCGGGACGGGATCCGGCTGGTGTCCATCGTCGATCCGGCGGTGAAGGCCGAGCCGGGCAACGCCGTGTACGACAGCGGGTCGACGGAGGACGCGTTTGTGCGGGACGGCTCGGGGGAGCTGGTGCGGGGCGTGGTGTGGCCGGGCGAGGTGGTGTACCCGGACTTCACGCACGCGCGCGTGCGTGAGTGGTGGGGTGGCCTCTATGAGGAGCGGCTCGCTCAGGGGTTCTCCGGGTTCTGGCACGACATGAACGAGCCGACGTCGTTCGCGGCTTTCGGTGAACCGACCCTGCCGAGATCGTCCCGGCATGCCCTGGAGGGGCGGGGCGGCGACCATCGCGAGGCGCACAACGTGTACGCGCTGTGCATGGCGATGGCGGGATACGAGGGACTGCGCGAACTGGCGCCGCAGCAGCGGCCGTTTGTGTTCTCGCGCTCTGGCTGGGTCGGCATGCAGCGCTACGGGGGCACCTGGTCCGGTGACGTGGCGACGGGCTGGCCGGGCCTGCGGGCGTCACTGTCGCTGGTCATGGGGCTGGGCCTGTGCGGGGTGCCGTATTCGGGACCGGACGTGGGCGGCTTCGACGGGAGTCCGTCGCCTGAGCTGTATCTGCGCTGGTTCCAGCTCGGAGCGTACCTGCCGCTGTTCCGCACGCATGCGAGTCTGCGAGCGGGGCGCAGGGAGCCGTGGGAGTTCGGTGCCGAGGTACTGGAGCATGCGCGCGTGGCGCTCGTCGAACGCCGACGGCTCCTGCCGTACTTCATGACGCTGGCGCACCTGGCCCGCCGTACAGGGGCGCCCTATGTGCGGCCGCTGTGGTGGGGCGCGCCCGAGGACCGGGCTCTGCGGGACTGCGAGGACGCCTTCCTGCTGGGCGACTGCCTACTGGTGGCGCCCGTGCTCGATCCCGGCGCGGACCGGCGTGCCGTGCAGCTGCCGCGGGGGCTCTGGTACGACACGGCCACGGAGCAGACGTACGAGGGGCCCGCGCAGGTTCTCGTCGAAGCCCCTTTGTCGCGGATTCCGGTGCTCGCGCGCGCGGGTTCCGTCCTCCCTGTGCGCGGGGATGACGGCGCACTGGAGCTGGAGGTGTGGGCTCCCGCTCCGGGACGCGGTGGAGGCGGGCTGGTCGTCCCGGACGTCGGCGACGGGTGGGAGGAATCGGAGATCGAGCGGTATGCCGTGCGTTGGGAGGGCTCGCGAGTAGTCGTCGAGCGGGAGGATGCCGACCGCATGGGCGAGCCGCCCCACCCGGTGCGTGTACGCGGGCTCGGGGACCGCTGACGTCAGACGTACCTGCCCTCGAACCAGGCCCGGACGGCGAGCGTGTGCAGGGGGAAGGCGAGTTCCTCGGGCCTGCGCAGGAGGTGCCAGCCCTCCGTCTCGTCAGTGGCAGCCGGCTCCGGGAGGCTGTCGGCGGGACGTTCCGGAAGGACACCGAACAGCAGCAGATGGCCGTCGGGCGAGCTCATCGCGTCGACGAGCCGTACGTCGCGGCTCGCCGCCTCGATGCCCGTCTCCTCCTTGAGCTCTCGGACGACGGCGTGCCGCCAGTCCTCACGGTCGTCGATGTAACCGCCGGGCAATGCGATGCCCCCGCGCGCGGGGGCCACGGTTCGGGTGACGACGACCAGAGCGGTGCCCTTGGGGTCGTAGACCGGCTGGAGGGCGACCGCCACCGGGAGTGGATTGCGATACGCGACGGTGCCGCAGGCGGGGCAGGTGCGAGGCCAGCCGGAGATGCCCTCTCCGTAGGGCGATCCGCAGCTCGAACAGTGGGAGTTCCGCGCGGGGTTGGGGATGGAGTGTTGAGTCTCGGACACGCGGCGGACTGTAGCCGATCTTGGAGAGGGCGTCTTCCCCGGGCCGCTCAGTGGTCGTGGTCGAGCGACTTCGCCGACACTGGGAAGTCGAAGTAGGTGTCCGGGTAAGGCTCGGGCTTGTACGTGTAGTGCCACCATTCCTCGGCCAGGTTCACGAATCCGAGGTCTTCCAGGACGTTCTTGAGCAGGAGCCGGTTGGCCCGCTGCTCGCCCTGGATGCGCGGGTCGAGGGTGTGGGAGAGGGTGTCGAAGCAGTCGAATCCGGTGCCCATGTCGACGGTGTTGTCGGGGAAACGCTCGCTCTGGGGTGCGTAACAGGGCACGAGGGGTTCTCCGGGTACGTAAGGCCGGGTCGGCCTGGCCGGGAGCTTCACGATCGTGAGATCCACGGTGGAGCCGCGGCTGTGGCCGGACTTCTCGGCGATGTAGCCGTCCGCGAACAGGCGGGTCTTGTCGACATTCGGATAGAACTCGTTCTTCATGGCCTGGTCGTCGAGGTCTTTGGCCCAGCGGACGAAGTGATTCACGGCTCGCTGTGGCCGGTAGCAGTCGTAGACCTTCAGGGTGTAGCCCTGGCGCAACAAGGTCGCCTGGGCCTCGTGGAGCGCCTCGGCGGCGGGGCGGGTGAGGATGCAGAGGGGCTGCCGGTAGCCGTCGATGCGCTCGCCCACGAAATTGTGCGGGGTGAAGTAGCGCATCTCCTGAATGATCGTCCGGTCCACGGTGCGCAGTGCAACGAAGCCGTGTGGTGCCTTGGGCTCGGTCTTCGCCTGGGCGGTGGCGGAGGTGGTGGTCAGAGCCAGCGCGGCGGCGAATGAGGTGATCAGGCCGCGGACCACCAGGGAAAGTCGTGTCATGTCTCCTACATGTTGCCGGAGAGATCGGCGTCCGGGAAGCGGTAGGGGGCAGTGCACGTCCGATCGGGTGACGGGACGAGCTTGCCGTGGCAGACTCCTGACGGTCCGTCAGTTCTGCTTGCTGTGCGGGAGGACCATTGCGTGCACGCACACCCGTGGTGGCCGGATGGTTCACCGGTGACGGGGACGGCTTCCGTCTCCTGGGCACGCGCTGCTCGGCTTGCGCCGCGGTCTTCTTTCCGCGCGAGGACGCCCATTGCCGCAACCCCGGGTGTTCCGGCGGGGCTCTGCAGGAAGTGCCCCTCTCGCGCCGGGGCCGCATCTGGTCGTACACGGACAGCCGGTACCGGCCCCCGTCACCGTATGTGACCGATCCGGAACTTCCGTGGGAGCCGTACACGTTGATCGCTGTGGAGCTGGAGTCCGAGCGGATCATGGTCCTGGGACAGGCAGTTCCCGGAGTGACCGTCGCCGACCTGGCGGTGGGCATGGAGGTGGAGGTCGTTCCCGGCGTGCTGCACGAGGACCCGGAGACGATCTGGACGACATGGAACTGGCGGCCTACGGGGGTGACGAAGTGACGGGAGACGTGGCGGTGCTCGGGGCCGGCATGCACCCGTGGGGCAAGTGGGGGCGCAGTTTCGTCGAGTACGGAGCGGCGGCGGCCCGCGCGGCGCTCGCCGACGCCGGGCTGGACTGGCGGCAGGTCGGCTCGATCGTCGGCGCGGACACCGTGCGCGGCGGCTATCCGGGGTATGTGGCCGGGGCGACGTTCGCCAGGGCGCTGGGCTGGCAGGGGGCGCGGGTGACCAGCGTGTACGCAGCGTGCGCATCAGGGGCACAGGCCGTGTACAGCGCGCGGGCCCAGATCCTCGCGGGGCTCGCGGACGTGGTGCTCGTGGTGGGCGCCGATGCCGCGCCCAAGGGGTTCTTCCGGCCGGCCGGCGGTGACCGGCCCGACGACCCCGACTGGCTTCGGTTCAGAGTGCTCGGAGCGACCAATCCGACCTACTTCGGGCTCTACGCACGGCGAAGGATGGCCGTCCACGGGGACACCTTGGACGACTTCGCGCAGGTCAAGGTGAAGAACGCAGCGCTGGGTGCGCTGAATCCGAACGCGCGCTACCGCAAGAGGGTCACCGCGGAGGACGTCGCCGCCTCTCCGGTGGTCGCCGATCCACTGCGGCTGCTCGACATCTGCGCCACCTCGGACGGCGGGGCGGCGCTGGTGCTGTCCAGCATGGAGTTCGCGCGGCGGCACGGGGTGGACCGGCCGGTGCGGATACGGGCGGTGTCCACGGTGACGCCGCGCTACCCCAACACGGTGCTGGACCTGCCGGACATCGCGACGGACTCCGCTGCGGCAGCGGCGAGCGCCACCGAGCCGTTCCGGGCGTCCATCGCGCGTGCGGCCTACGAGGAGGCAGGCACAGGCCCGGAGGACCTGTCCGTAGCCGAGGTGTACGACCTGTCCACGGCCCTGGAGTTGCAGTGGTACGAGGATCTGGGGCTGTGCGGCGCGGGCGAGGGCGCGAAACTGTTGCGGGACGGTACGACGGCACCGGGCGGGCGAATACCGGTGAACGTGAGCGGTGGGCTGGCCTCGTTCGGGGAGGCGGTTCCGGCCCAGGCGATCGCCCAGGTCTGCGAGGTCACCTGGCAGTTGAGGGGTCATGCCGGTGACCGGCAGGTTGCCGGGGCGCGCGTGGGGATCACGGCCAACCAGGGCCTGTTCGGGCACGGATCTGCGGTGATCGCGGTTCGGTGAGCAGCGGGCGTGCCCACGGTGCGACCGGCCGCAGTACGCACGCCGACGGCGTGGCGCACGGAGATCACCGAGTCGAACGTATGCGTGCGGCTTCAGCGGCTCGGCAAGGCCGATGGCAGACTTTTTGTTACGCTGCGTGACCGGCCCGGAATCCTGCGTGAACGTCTCATGAACTGGGCCTCTGCGCGCTCCGGCAGCGCCATCATGCTCCCGTGCACTCCTGGTCGGATACGCTCCGCTTTGCTTTCCAACCGGTGGTCAACCTGTCCACCGGCGGGATCGCGGCCCTGGAGATCCTCGCCCGTCCGGAAGCCGGCGACGTCCTGGCCGAGGCCCGTCGGGACCCCGAACTCGACGGTCAGCTGGCCGTGTTGGGGCTCCGCGCGGCGGTTCGCAAGGAGACGCTGCTGCCGCTGCATGTGAACGTGTTCGCCGGCACCCTGGCCGACCTGGGCGGTCTCGCCTCGCTGCACGATGCCGTGCGCGCGATGGGCCGGATGCCGTGGGAGGTGACGATCGACGTCTGCCCGCCGTACACGCATGTGCCACAGCAGGCCCTGCTGAAGGCGGTCACCGCGCTGCGCGAGCAGGGCTTCCGGATCAGCGCGGACGGTGTCGGAGACGGCGACGTACCGCTGCGGCTGCTCACGGACATAGCCCCTGACCTGGTGAAGCTCGACGCGTCCCTGCTGGCGCGGGCGGCCGCGGTGAGGGCGATGCGGACGCTGTGCGACGAGGTGGGGGCGCTGCTGTCCGTAGAGGGGGTGGAGACCGAATTCCAGTGCGCGGCGGCGCTGTCGGCCGGGGCGCAACTGGCCCAGGGTGAGCTGTTCGCACCGCCGGCCAGGCTGCCCACAGTGGATGTATACGTTCCGCTCCGCTCCGCCGGGGTCGAGGCACCGGCGCGTTCGGGCCCACTGGTGCGCGAGTTCGTCCGGCCTGCCGCGCTGCTGCCCGCGCACGCGTCCGCGGCCCAGGTGCGGGCGCTGCTGACCGGCTCGCCGGATGTGTCCGGCGTTTTGCTCGTGGACGGGCAGGGGGTGCCGGTGCGGTCCGTGCACCGTTCGCGCTTCCTGCTGTCGATGTCGGGCCGCTACGGACACGCCTTGTACGCCGACCGGCCCGCGGCGAAGCTGGGCGATCCGCCGCGGACGGTGGGGGTCGACGCCACCGCGTGGGAGGTGCTGGACGTGGTGGCGGACGGCGGCAGGGACCGCACCTCGGACGACGTGGCCGTCGTCGACGCGTACGGCCGGTGCGTGGGCGTCGTACGACTGGCGGACCTCGTGCGGGCGCTGGCCGAGACCCGCGTCGAGGAGGCGGCCGGGCTCAATCCGCTGACCCGGCTGCCCGGTTCGGACGCGATCACCGGTGAGGTGGACCGGCGGATCGCGGACGGGCGGACGTTCGCGCTCAGCTGGCTGGATGTCGACCACTTCAAGCAGGTGAACGACGGAGCGGGGTTCGCGGCCGGCGACGAGCTGATCCGGTCGGTGGGGCGGGCGCTGCAGCTCGCGGCGTCCGGCAGCACCCGCGTGGGACACATCGGCGGGGACGACTTCCTGGTGCTGGCCGACCCGGAAGGGCTGGATCCGCTCGCCGCCTCGGTCCTGGACACGCCCTGGTCGGCGGGCGGGCGCCCGGTGACGTTGTCCCTCGCCACGGTGCTGTGCGCGCCCGGAAGCGTGACGGATCACCGACAGGCGGCCGCCTGGCTGGCGCCACTCAAGAAGGCTGCGAAGTCGCTGAACGGCGCGAGTTGGGTGCTGGGCCGCGCAGGGGCATCCGGGCACGAGATCCGGCGCGGTTCGGAGTCGGCGGCGAGCCAGGCGGGGTGCGCGGTGGGGGATCCGGGGCGGGGGTGAGCGGTCGGCCCGGCGCGGGCCGGTTGCGGCAACGGTCCCGGGGTTCGCGCCGGTCGGTGCCGAGCCCTGCTGCACAGCGAGTCAGCGTGGACGGTGGGCCGGCGCGCGTACGCGGGCTCCGAACCGTTGCTGTCGGCGACCTTGACGCCCCTTGGGCGCCGGTGAACACTTCCCGGTGTCAGTCGACATCGCCGTACATTCTCGGCGTATTACGGCAATGCGCCGCATGGGCCCTCCGAGCCAAGGCCCGCTCCCCCACGGGTGATTCGGCTGCCACGGCACGCTCGTCACGGACGCCGGGCGGGGCGCGGAACCCTCCCTGCCTTCGGCTGACGTCGGCACGTGAGCAACGGGACACGCACCCTGCACGGAGGACCGGGGTCGATCACTCCGGGCCAGCGCCTAGGAGCCGCCATGAGCAACGGAGACATCTTCGTCGGCGAGATCATCGGTACCGCGATCCTCATCCTGTTCGGGGCCGGTGTCTGCGCCGCCGTCACCCTCAGATACTCCAAGGCGCGGGCCTCGGGGTGGATCGTGATCGCCTTCGGCTGGGGTTTCGGCGTCCTGGCGGGCGCCTACACCGCCGCTCCCCTGTCGGGCGGACATCTCAATCCGGCCGTCACCCTCGGCATCGCCGTCGACACCGGCGAGTGGGGCACGGTCTGGGTCTATCTGCTGGGCCAGATCATCGGCGCCATGCTCGGCGCCGTCCTCGCCTACCTGGTCTATCTCGCCCAGTTCCAGGCCAATGTCCGTACGTCCGGCACGACCGAGGGCACGGCTGACGAACCGACTCCGACCCTCGGCATCTTCTCCACCATCCCGGAGATCCGGAATCCACTCGCGAACCTCATCACAGAGATCATCGCGACCATTGCGCTGGTCCTGCCGATCCTCGCCTTCGGACTGACCGAGGGGCTCGGCGAATCCGGAACCACCGTGCTGATCGTCTCGCTGCTGGTCGTCGGCATAGGTCTCTCCCTCGGCGGGCCCACCGGCTATGCGATCAACCCCGCGCGCGATCTCGGCCCGCGCATCGTGCACACCTTCCTGCCGATCCCGAACAAGGGCACCTCCGACTGGGGTTACGCCTGGATCCCGGTCGCCGGCCCGCTCGTCGGCGGAGCACTCGCGGGCCTCATCTACAACGCAGCCTTCTGAACCGAGCCCAAGGGGTAGCCATGACGGACAACGCCGAGAAGTACGTCGCCGCGATCGACCAGGGCACCACGTCAAGCCGCTGCATCATCTTCGACCGGAACGGCGCGATCGTCGCCGTCGACCAGCGCGAGCATCGGCAGACCTTCCCCAACCCCTGTTGGGTGGAGCACGACGCCACCGAGATCTGGTCCAAGGTGCAGGCCGTGGTCGCCGGAGCGATCGCCAAGGCCGGGCTGCGTGCCGACCAGCTCAGCGCGCTCGGGATCACCAACCAGCGCGAGACGACGGTGCTGTGGGACCGCGCCACGGGCAAGCCCGTGCACAACGCCATCGTGTGGCAGGACACCCGCACCGCCGCACTCTGCAACCAACTCGGCGGCCCGGACGGCCAGGACCGGTTCCGCGAGCAGACCGGACTGCCGCTGGCCAGCTACTTCTCCGGCCCCAAGGCAGCCTGGCTGCTCGACAACGTGCCCGGCCTCAGGGCACGCGCCGAGCGGGGCGAGATCGCCTTCGGCACCATCGACTCCTGGCTCATCTGGAATCTCACCGGCGGCACCGACGGCGGCCGGCACGTCACCGACGTGACCAACGCCGGACGCACCATGCTCATGAACTTGGAGACACTCCAATGGGACCGGTCCATCCTCTCCGCGATGAACGTCCCCGAGTCCGTCCTGCCCGAGATCAGGTCATCGGCCGAGGTGTACGGGACTGCCGTGGGCCAACTCGCCGGCGTCCCGGTCGCGTCGGCGCTCGGGGACCAGCAAGCGGCCGTGTTCGGGCAGGCCTGCTACGACGTGGGATCGGCGAAGAACACATACGGCACGGGCAGTTTCCTCCTGCTCAACACCGGCAACCGGCCGGTGCCGTCGAAGAGCGGGCTGTTGACGACGATGGGCTACAAGATCGGCAGTGAGGCTCCCGTCTACTGCCTGGAGGGCTCGATAGCCATAACGGGCGCCCTGGTGCAGTGGTTCCGCGACCAGCTCGGCATCATCCGTACCGCCGACGAGATCGAGACGCTGGCGGCAAGCGTCGAGGACAACGGCGGCGCTTACATCGTGCCCGCGTTCTCGGGCCTGTTCGCCCCGTACTGGCGCTCCGACGCGCGTGGCGTCGTCACCGGACTCACCCGGTACGTCACGAAGGCGCACCTCGCGCGCGCGGTGCTGGAGGCGACGAGCTGGCAGACGCGCGAGGTCGTGGATGCCATGTACCAGGACTCCGGGGTGCACATCACCACGTTGAAGGTGGATGGCGGCATGACGAAGAACAACCTCCTGATGCAGCACCAGGCGGACGTGCTCGGCGTGCCGGTGATCCGGCCCCGGGTGTCCGAGACGACCTGTCTGGGCGCCGCGTATGCGGCCGGACTCGCCACCGGCGTGTGGAACGACCTCGACGAGCTCAAGGCGCACTGGCAGCGGGACGTCGAGTGGACGCCGGCCATGGAGGCGTCCGTGCGGGAACGCGAGTACCACAACTGGCGCAAGGCCGTGGAGAAGAGCTTCGGCTGGGTGGAGGACGGCGAGGACTGAGCCACGCGCGCGTGGGCGCCGTTTTCGGACTGCGGCCCGTACCCCGGTCGGCGGGGGTACGGGCCGTACTCGTGCGTCAGGTGGTGACGGTCTGGCGGCGGTCCGCCGCCAGCGCCATCGCGTGCTGGACGACGCCGACGAGGACCTCCTTGACCGACTCGCGGTCGCGCGCGTCGCACATCAGGAGCGGTACGTCGGCGTCGAGGTCGAGGGCCTGGCGGACGTCTTCGACCGGGTGACGGGCGGCTCCCTCGAAGCAGTTGACGCCGACCAGGAACGGCAGGGAACGCCGCTCGAAGTAGTCGACGGCGGCGAAGCTGTCCTGAAGGCGGCGGGTGTCGGCGAGTACGACGGCGCCGAGCGCGCCCTCGGAGAGCTCGTCCCACATGACCCAGAACCGCTCCTGGCCGGGCGTCCCGAAGAGGTACAGCACGAGGTCCTCGCGCAGCGTGATGCGGCCGAAGTCCATGGCCACGGTGGTGGTGTGCTTGCCTTCCACACCGCTGGTGTCGTCGACCGGGCGCCCGGCTTCGGTGAGCAGTTCCTCGGTGCGCAGCGGCCTGATCTCGCTGACCGCGCCGACGAGGGTGGTCTTGCCGACACCGAAGCCGCCGGCCACCAGGATCTTGAGCGTGACGGGCTCGACCGGGGGCTTGCCGCGCTCAGAACGCCCGAAGATCATCGATCTCTTCTCCTGCTTGATGGGGGTCGGGGGGCGGTGGCCCGTAGCCTCCGCCGCCGGGGGTTTCGACAACGAGTACGTCACCGGGGCCGACGTCCGTCGCATCGCTTCCGCCGAGTGTGGTGACCGTGCCGTCCGCACGCTCGACGCGGTTGGCGCCGAGGGCGCCGGGCTCACCGCCTGCCATGCCGTACGGGGGAACCCTGCGGTGCTGGGAGAGCGTCGAGACGGTCATCGGCTCGTGGAACCGGATGCGGCGTACCGCGCCGTCGCCGCCGCGCCACCGTCCCGCGCCTCCGCTGCCGCGCCGGACCGAGAACTCCTCGAGCTGGACGGGCAGGCGCCACTCCAGGACCTCGGGGTCGGTCAGCCTCGAGTTGGTCATGTGGGTCTGGACGACGCTCGCGCCGTGGAAGCCGTCACCCGCGCCGGATCCGGAGGCAACGGTCTCGTAGTACTGGTGGCGGGCGTTGCCGAAGGTGACGTTGTTCATGGTCCCCGAGCCCTCCGCCTGAACCCCGAGCGCGGCATACAGGGCGCCGGTAATGGCCTGGGAGGTCTCCACGTTGCCCGCGACGACGGCGGCGGGCGGCTCGGGCGCCAGCATGGAGCCGTGCGGTACGACGATGTCGATCGGGCGCAGGCAGCCGTCATTGAGGGGGATGTCGGCGGCGACCAGGGTGCGGAAGACGTAGAGGACAGCCGCATTGACGACGGAGTAGGGCGCGTTGAAATTAGTGGCCAACTGGGGTGACGTACCAGTGAAGTCCACCGTGGCGGAGCGGTTTTCGCGGTCCACGCGCACGCGTACCCGGATGACGGCGCCCGAGTCTGTCTCATAGGCGTACTCGCCGTCGCCCAAGGCGTCGATGACGCGGCGCACGGCTTCCTCGGCGTTGTCCTGGACGTGCCGCATGTACGCCTGGACGACGTCGAGGCCGAAGTCCCGGATCATGCGGGCGACTTCGTCGACGCCCTTCTGGTTGGCGGCGATCTGGGCGCGCAGGTCGGCGAGGTTGGTCTTCGGGTTGCGGGACGGGTGGGGTGCCTCGGTGAGCAGGCGGTGGGTCTCCTCCTCGCGGAACCGGCCGTTCTCGGCGAGCAGCCAGTTGTCGAAGAGGACGCCTTCCTCCTCGATGGTGCGGCTGTTGGCGGGCATGGAGCCGGGGGCGATACCACCGATCTCGGCGTGGTGGCCGCGCGAGGCGACGTAGAAGAGGATTCGGTCACTCTGCGTGTCCTCGGCGCTGTCGGTGTCGAAGACCGGGGTGATCACGGTGACGTCGGGGAGGTGGGTGCCGCCGTGGTACGGGTCGTTCACCGCGTAGGTGTCCCCGGGCCGCATGCTGCTGCCGCGGCGCCGGATGACCTCCTTCACGCTCGTGCCCATCGAGCCCAGGTGGACAGGGATGTGGGGGGCATTGGCCACCAGGTTTCCGTCCGGGTCGAACAGGGCGCAGGAGAAGTCCAGACGCTCCTTGATGTTGACGGACTGCGCCGTGGACTCGAGTCGGGCACCCATCTGTTCGGCGATGGACATGAAGAGGTTGTTGAAGACCTCAAGGAGAACCGGGTCGGCTTTCGTGTCGAGTTCGGAACTCTGTGTAATCGCCGCACGTTCCATGACCAGATGCCCGTCGTCGGTCGCCGCGGCCTGCCAGCCGTCGTCGACGACGGTCGTCGCACTGGCCTCCGTGATGATCGCGGGGCCTGTGACGATGTCGCCCGGGGGCAGGTCCTCGCGGCGATGGAGGGGTACGTCGCGCCAGGCGCCGCCGGTGTGCAGGCGGACGGCCTGCGGGGCGGTGGGGCGGCCCTCGTAGGGGGCGAGAACGGAGAGATCGGGGGGTTCGGTGATGCCGGTGGCTTCCACGGAGAGGGCTTCGACGACGACCGGGCGGTCGAGGGTGAAGGAGTACGTGGCGCGATGACGTTCTTCGAAAGCGTGCTGCATCGTGGCGGGATCGGTCAGCTCGACGGTGAGGGTGGTGTCGGTGCCGTCGTAGCGGAGCTGGGCGCGGCGGGTGACCTCGATACGGTCCTCGGGGACGTCCTCGGCGAGGAGCTCGGCGCGGGCGGCTGCCTCCAGGTCGTCCGCCGTCTTGAGGACGCCGGGCATGGCGGCGGGCTCCAGGGGGGCCTCGACGGACTGCTCGCGCATGGCGGTGGTATCGGCGAGGCCGATGCCGAGCGCGGAGAGGACTCCGGCCATGGGAGGTACGAGGACGGTGCGGATGCCGAGCGAGTCGGCGACCATGCAGGCGTGCTGGCCGCCCGCACCGCCGAATGTCGTGAGGGCGTAGCGGGTGACGTCGTGGCCCTTCTGGACGGAGATCCGCTTGACGGCGTTGGCGATGTTGGCGACAGCGATCTGCAGGTAGCCCTCGGCGACCTGTTCCGGGGTGCGGTCGTCGCCGGTCTTTTCGCGGATCTCACGCGCGAGGGCGGCGAAGCGGTCGCGGACGAGGGCCGCGTCGAGGGGCTGGTCGCCGTCGGGGCCGAACACGTGAGGGAAGTGGTCGGGTTGGATCCGGCCGAGCATCACATTGGCGTCGGTAACGGCGAGCGGGCCGCCGCCCCGGTAACAGGCGGGCCCGGGGTCCGCGCCCGCCGAGTCCGGCCCTACGCGGTAGCGGGAGCCGTCGAAGTGGAGGATCGAGCCGCCGCCGGCCGCGACGGTGTGGATGTCCAGCATGGGGGCACGCAGTCGGACGCCGGCGATCTGTGTGGTGAAGACGCGTTCGTACTCACCGGCGAAGTGCGAGACGTCGGTGGAGGTGCCGCCCATGTCGAAGCCGATGACGCGGTCGAAGCCGGCGAGCTGCGACATGCGGGCCATGCCGACGATGCCACCCGCGGGGCCGGACAGGATGGCGTCCTTGCCGCGGAACTGGCCGGCTTCGGCAAGCCCGCCGTTCGACTGCATGAACATCAGGCGTACGCCTTCGAGCTCGTCGGCGACGTGCTGGACGTAACGGCGCAGCACGGGCGACAGGTAGGCGTCGACGACGGCGGTGTCTCCGCGCGGCACGAGCTTCATCAGCGGGCTGACCTCGCTGGACAGCGAGATCTGCGGGAAGCCGATGCGCCCGGCGAGCTCCCCGACGGCCTGCTCGTGGGCGGGGTGGAGGTGGCTGTGCATGCAGACCACGGCAACGGCTCGGATTCCGTCGTCGTACGCCTGCCGGAGAGGGCCTGCGAGAGCCTCCAGGTCGGGGGCGCGCAGGGCGGTGCCGTCGGCGGCGAGGCGCTCGTCGACCTCGATCACGCGTTCGTGGAGCAGCTCGGGGAGGTCGATGCGGCGGGCGAAGATGTGGGGGCGGTTCTGGTAGGCGATGCGCAGGGCGTCGCGGAAGCCACGCGTGGTGACCAGCAGGGTGCGCTCACCCTTGCGTTCCAGGAGGGCGTTGGTGGCGACCGTCGTCCCCATCCGCACTGCTTCGACGGGGTCCTGGGAGCCGGCCAGCAGTTCGCGGACGCCCGCCACGGCCGCGTCGGCGTATCGGGCCGGATTGTCGGACAGCAGCTTGTGCGTCAGCAGCCGACCGTCCGGGCGCCGCGCGACGATGTCGGTGAAGGTGCCGCCCCGGTCGACCCAGAACTGCCAGCCTGTCACGTCTCCACCTCGCTTCCGTGCTGCTCAGAGCGCCCGGAGGCCGTTGATCACGTCGCGCAGAATATTCTCGTCCGGCAGCTCGGCCGGGGGTACAGGGCGTGTCACATGGATCAGTTCCGCGTCCACGAGGTCCCCGATGAGGACCCGTACCACTCCGATGGGCAGGTCGAGTTCGGCTGCGAGTTCGGCGACCGACTGAGGGGCCTCGCGGCAGAGCGCGACGATGTCCACGTGCTCCGGGGACAGCGCCGGGTCCGCTTCCGGATCGTCCGCGTGGGGCTCCGTGACGACCACCGCGATCAGATCGAGGCGGTGCTGGGCCGCATGGCTGGTGCGGCCGCGCGTCATGGCGTAGGGGCGGACGACCGGTCCTGCTTCGTCGTCGAACCAGTGGCTTCTTGCCTGACCGTCTGCACTCATGTCATCCCACTACCCGCCTGCGGGCAGATCGGTGCGCGGAGCGGTGGCCAGATGCGCGCCGACGCGCTTCACGAGGAGCGTCATCTCGTAGGCGACCTGACCGACGTCCGAGTCGGCGTCGGACAGGACGGCGAGGCAGCTGCCGTCGCCGGCGGCCGTGACGAACAGGAAGGCGTCGTCGAGCTCGACCATCGTCTGCCGCACGTTGCCCGCCTCGAAGTGCCGGCCGACGCCCTTGGCGAGGCTGTGGAATCCGGAGGCGACGGCGGCCAGGTGCTCGCCGTCCTCCCGGGTCAGGTCCTTGGAGACACCAGTCGCAAGGCCGTCGCCGGAGAGCACGACGGCCTTGCGGATGCTCGCGACGCGGTCCACCAGGTCGTCGAGGAGCCAGTTGAGCTCGCCGGACTTGCCGTTCGCGGTGTGGCCGGTCGCCTTCGGTGCGGTCATCGACCGTCCCCCTTAGTCGTTCCTTGTGGTGCTGTGCCGCGCTGGGCGTCGTCGCCCGCGGCGTTCTGCTCGCGGCCGCGCTGCCAGCCGCGCTGGAGCGAGGCCATTCGGTTGCGGACCTCGTCGGCGTCCCGTTCCACGGGTTCCGTCCTGTCCTCGGTGCGGCGGCCGGGATCCTGCCGGAGTTGCGGGGCCAGGCTGGCCTGGCGGACGCGCCGTGGGAGCGGACCGACGGCGGACCCGGGCTCGTCGACCGTGGTGCGCTCGGCGGCGTCGTCGACTGCGCCGGACTCGATCGCAGAGGGCGCTGTGCGCCTTGGGAGGGCGGGAGGCGCCGCCGGTCCAGCGAGGCCACGCCCGGGCCTTGCGGTGCGCCCGCCGAGGTCGCGTACCGGGGACTCGGTGCGCTCGGCGCGGCTGCCCCCCGGGGAGTCGGAGCGCTCACCGCGGTCCTCGCCCTGGGAAGCTGGGCGCTCGTCGGCACGGCCGTTGGGGCTGGAGGACCGGCCGAGTGGCGAGCCGCCGCGGCGACGGGTCGGCAGGGGTGCTGTTCGCTCCGTCTCCGGTCGGCGTGCGGCGGGGCCGGTCGAGTTCTCCTCGTCTGATTCCTGGCGACGGGACCGCTGCTCGGTGACCGGGCGTCCGTGGGAACTGACCAGCTTGGGGATCCGTCGGCGGGGCAAGGGCACCGGGGTGCCGAGGTGATCGTCCGTGTCGGCTCGGCCGGATCCGTCGAGGGGGCCGGCGCCCGGCTCGTCGTCGGCGCTGCTCGTCTTCTCGTCGTCCGCGCGGGTGAGGGAGCGGCGCGGGCGGAACAGTCCGCCGCGCTCGGTCTCCTCGCCGTCGAGCCCGTTGGGGAAGTCCTCGATGGCGTCCAGGTCGACGGGGGCCTCCAGTTCGACCGGCCCGTCCAGGAGCGAGGTGGGCAGGCCGGGCAGCTGCACCGGCACCTGGGAGAGCGCGGTCCTGCGGCTCTCCTCGAGTTCGGCCTCCTTGGAGGGCCGGGGGCGGTCGAGGCGGAAGCCGATACCGTTCGTGTCCGGTACCTCGTCCGTCAGCAGCGAGTCGGGCATGAAGACGACGGCCGTGGTGCCGCCGTAGGGGGACGGCTGCAGCGAGACCCGGACGTTCTGCCGCTGGGCGAGCCGGCTGACCACGAACAGCCCGAGCCGGTCGGTGTCGGACAGCTCGAACTCCGGGGTCTCCGCGAGCCGGAGGTTGGCCTCCAGCAGGGCCTCGGCCGCCATGCCGA
The DNA here is from genome assembly GCF_052245645.1 of Streptomyces sp. KR55. Lineage (NCBI taxonomy): Bacteria > Bacillati > Actinomycetota > Actinomycetes > Kitasatosporales > Streptomycetaceae > Streptomyces > Streptomyces sp. KR55. The sequence goes on from NZ_JBQQCE010000157.1 coordinate 16,161, forward strand.
GGCCACGGTCGTGGATCTCCAACGTGAAGCCGTTGGCGACCCGCTCGCCGAGCACATGGACGGCCGTGTGCGGGGGCGAGAAGACCGTGGCGTTCTCCAGGAGTTCGGCCACGAGATGGGTGAGGTCCGCGACTGCCGGGCCGGTGACAGCGGTGCGCGGCAGGCGGCGGACCTCGATCCGCTCGTAGTCCTCGACCTCGGCGACGGCGGCGCGTACGACGTCCATGAGCTGGATGGGTTTGCGCCACTGCCGGGAAGGGGCGGCGCCGGAGAGGATCACCAGGCCCTCGGCGTGTCGGCGCATACGGGTGGTGAGGTGGTCGAGGCGGAACAGGTCGGCCAGTTCCTCGGTGTCCTCGGTCCTGCGTTCCATGGCGTCGAGGAGCGTGAGCTGCTTGTGGAGGAGGACCTGACTGCGGCGGGCGAGGTTCACGAAGACCTCGGAGACACCGGAGCGGAGTTGGGCCTGTTTGACGGCGGCTTCGACGGCGGCGCGCTGCAGGGTGTTGAGGGCCTGGCCGACCTCGCCGAGCTCGTTCCTGTCGTACTCCAGGCGCGGGACCTCGGTCTCCACGTCGACCTCTTCGCCCGTCGAGAGGCGGCGCATCACGCTGGGCAGTCGTACGCCGGACGCCTCATGTGCCTCCAGGCGCAGTTGCCGCAGGTCGCGAATGTGGCCGCGGCCGATGCGGACGGACACGAAGAGCGAGGCCAGCAATGCGATCAGGCCGAGCACTCCGGCGACGACGGCCTTGACGATGACGCCGATCGCGATCGGGCGGACGCGGTCCTGATAGCGGTCCGTGGCCTCGTCGTCGAGGGTGCCGAGTTCGTCGAGGACATTCCCGGCGGCGGTGTCCCAACTCTGCGCAGTGACTCCGCCGGCATCGCCAGAGGGCTCGGAGACAGCGGATTCCTCGGCGACGCGCAAGGGAGCGCTGGCGGCGTTCTTCCAGAATCTCTCGTAGCGGTCGCGCTCCGAGCTCGGCAGCAGCGGCAGGTTGGTGTCGTACATCAGTGTGCGCTGGGCCATGAGGTCGGTGATGTCGCGGATCTCGTCGCGGGAGAGCTTGCCGACGATCAGCGCGGAGCCGAGGAGAGCGTCCTCGCGGGAGAGCAGTTCGCGGGCTCGGGCGAGGTTGACGAGTGCGCGGTACTGCGTGTCCATCTCCACATTGTCGACGACATGGAGGTCGGCGAGGAGGACGAAGCAGGGGTCGACCAAGCGGTTGTACAGGTCGAGGGCCTGGGAGCGGTTGACGGTGCCGTCCTCCACACTGCTGCGCAGGGATTCGATGCCTTCGAAGGCGTCCAGTACGGCGGTCAGGCGTTCGTTCGTGGCCTCGCCGAGGGCGTCACCCACCTCGGTGTTCCGGGCGTTCCTGCGGACCTTGGCCAGGGCTTCGTCGGTGGCGGTCCGGCTGCGCCTGAGCGCGGCGAGTCCGTCGGAGGCACGGGGGTCGGCGAGATGGACCAGGGTCTGGCGGCGTTCCTGCTGGAGGACCCGGACGGTGTCCTCAATGGGGTAGCCGATGTTCTCGACGACGGACGAGACGCTGACCAGCCGACCTGCTTCGCGTCCCGTAAGCACCGTGGCAAAGGCCCAGATCGCGGTCAGGGACACCAACGGCACGAGCAGCAGCGCCACGATCTTCCTGCGGATGGACTTCCCGCGAAAGCGCATGGCCTCCCCCAGCTCGACCCCCACCGGCAGGGGGTACATGTGCATCAACAAACGGCGCGAGCCTACTACCGTCGCACAGTTAACTCGAAGGGCCTTCCGGAGGCCGAGCTTCCGTACGGGTCGCCGGGCATGGGGAGTTGTCCGGCCATTGCGGGAGATTGCCTCCCCGATTCCGGCCGCGGCCCCGAGACCCGATCAGGTCGGCATGACTGGGCGTTTGGCCGGAATTTTTCGCTCGTTGGGAATCTTCGGGACGCACCGTTCGTCCTTCTCTACAGGAAATGGGGGCGGAATGGGCCACAGGAGCCGCATCCTGCACCCGGGCGGCGTAAAACAGCGCAAGCCGGGCAGCCACTGGGGAGTCGGGTCTTCGGACTGGGGCGAGCGGTCTGCTGGCGGTGGGGAGTGACACGATGATGGGCACGGCGGAGCTTCGTGAGGCGCCCGCGGACGGCGCGGCCGCGCGGGTGAGGGAGCAGCGGGACACCAGGGCACCGGATCGCGACATTCCGGCAGGCGGACCCGAGCCGGCGGACCGGCGCGCGGCCAGGCAGGGGCGGGAGGCGGCCGACGCGGGCTTGTCGGGGGAAGGGCGTGACGCTCCGGCGGGTATGGCCACCGGAGCGGCGGGATACGGGCGCGTCGCGGGGTCCGCTGAGCCGGATGCAGCCCAAGGGCGGTCGTACTACCGACCGTTGTGGGTCGAGGAGCCCGCGAAGCGCCGTCGGCTGCCCGACCCGGTACGGACGGCTGCCGTGCGGGCGGTGCTCATCATCGCCGTGACGTTGGTCCAGGCGATGGTCGCCTTCCTGTGCACGATGGCCGGATCCTGGCTGGCGTTCCCCATGGTGATCAGCAGCGTCGTCAGCACCGTGGTGGCGACCTGGAGTGTGCTCGACGTATGGGTGACGCGTCAGGTCTGGAATCAGCGCAACGGCGTGGTGTCGATGCCGAGCAGCACCGCACGCGCTTTGCGCCGCGAACGGCGCAGGGCACGGCGCAGGGCACGGGCCACCGAGCGCACTCAGCAGCGAATACGCCGACGGGGCGGCACCGGACAGCTGTCGCACCCCTGAGGTACCTGTCCTCGGGGGCGGGAGCCGCGGCGTCGGGCTCCCGTCGGTGGCGCCGGTGGGTGTGTTCCGCCGAGCCGCTTCCGCTCAGGGTGTGGTCGACTTCACTCTCCCTTCCCCGCCCACGAGTTCGCGTCCTTCCTGGCGCACGAGTTCACGTCGGGCGCGCATGAAGGGCCGGGGACGATCCACCGCGAGCACGGCGGTCGTATGCCCCTCCCGCTCGTACAGCGCGAGGAAGCCGCTCCCTTCCGTGGCAGCGGCCTCACCCTCGGCAATGCGCACGCCGTCGCCGTCCCGGCGGCGGCCGGCGAACTGGATGCGTACGCCGTACTGGTCGGACCAGAAGTACGGCACCGACCGCACGGTCTCGACAGTGCGTCCGGCGAGGAGGTTGGCCACCGCAACCCGGGGCTGCTCCGTCGCGGAGGTCCAGTGCTCGGCGCGTGAACCACCGACACGGGCGACGTCTCCGACGGCGACCACCTGCGGCAGCGATGTCACGCAGCCGTCGTCGCACAGAACGCCGTCGTGCAGGGTGAGCGTCGAGCCCGCCAGCCAGGCGGTGTTGGGGGTGACGCCGATTCCGACGATCACGACGTCGGCGGGGAGGGTGCGGCCGTCGGAGAATGCCACACCGGAGACGGTGACCGCGCCTCGTAGGCCGGCCACTCCTACACCGGTGATCAGTTCCACTCCGCCACGCCGGTGGAGTCCGGCGCACACGGCGGCCATTTCGGTACCGAGTTGGGGCACGAGCGGAAGCGGAGCAGCCTCGACCACGGTGACGATGTGGCCGAGGGCGGCGCAGGAGGAGGCAGTCTCCGCGCCGATGAAGCCGGCTCCGATGACGACGACCCGGCGTGGGCCTCGGGTC
>NZ_JBQQCE010000158.1:0-19788 GCF_052245645.1 Streptomyces sp. KR55
TTGGTCTGCTGCAGCGTCGCCCAGAATCCGCCGGTGAGCGTCGTCTCGCCCATGCCGAGCGGTCGCTGCCGGCCCCAGGAGGGGAGTACCGGGCGGCCGCCCTTGGAGTCGGCGCCGGTCGTGCTCTCCTGCACGGTCACGTTCGTGGTTCTCCTCATGCGGTCAGGGGGACGTCCGCGCCCTCGCGGGTGAAGACGGGGATGTGGTCGATGGGCGCGGGGGCCGTCACGGTGCGGCCGCCCTCGTGGACCTCGCCGCTCGCGGCACAGACCCAGCGGTTGCCGGCCGGGAGGTACACCTCCCGCGACCGTTGCCCTGGCTGCGTCACCGGCGCGACGAGGATGTCCGGGCCGAACAGGAACGCGTCGTCCACCGCCCAGGCGTGCGGATCCTCCGGATGGTCCACGAACAGCGGCCGCATCGGCGGCAGCCCGGTACGGGCGGCCGTGCGCATCTGCTCGTGGATGTACGGGCGCAGCCGCTCCCGCAGGTGCAGCAGGCCCGAGATGATGTCGTACGCCTCTTCTCCGTACGACCACACCTCGTTGGGTCCGCCGGTCTGCGCGAAGGAGGTGGGGTTGCGCGGCTCGCGGTCGCCGTGCAGCCGGAACAGCGGGCAGAACACGCCGAACTGGAACCAGCGGATCATCAGTTCCCGGTAGGCCGGGTCGCGCGCGTCGCCACCGTGGAAGCCGCCGATGTCGGTGGTCCACCACGGGATGCCGGACACGGCGGTGCTCAGCCCGGCCCGTATCTGCTGCCGCAGGGACTCCCAGGTGGCGGGGATGTCGCCCGACCAGAGCGCCGCCCCGTACTTCTGCGCGCCCGCCCATGCCGAGCGGCACAGCAGCACCGTCGGCTCCCCGTCCGCCGCCATGCCCTCGGCGAACAGACGGGCGTTGTCCCGCGGGTAGATGCCGGCGACCTCGGCGCCGGGCCCTGCGTACAGGGACAGGTGTCCGGGGTGCGCCGGGTTCAGCTCGGGTTCGCAGGCGTCCAGCCAGAACACGCGGACGCCCAGGTCGCGGTAGTTGCGCCGGACCAGGTCCCATACGAACTGCCGTGTCCGGGGGTTGGTGGGGTCGTAGAACGCCACCGGCATCGGTGCGGCCATGTCTTTGTCCTGGATGGTCTGGTGGAACTCCACGCCCTGGTGGGTGCCGACGAGGAGACCGCGGTCGCGGTAGTCCGCGAAGTGCTCCGACAGCGGCGAGACCGTCGGCCAGATCGAGACCATGAGCTCGACGCCCAGTTCGGCCAGCTCGTCGACCATCGCCTTGGGGTCGGGCCACTCGCTCTGGTCGAAGCGGTAGTCGCCCATGGCCGACCAGTGGAAGTAGTCGGCGACGATGACCGACAGCGGCAGGCCTCGGCGCCGGTGCTCGCGCGCGACGGCGAGGAGCTCGTCCTGGTCGCGGTAGCGCAGCTTGGACTGCCAGAAACCGCTGGCCCACTCGGGCAGTTCGGGTGTGTGCCCGGTCGCGTCGGCGTAGCGGGCGAGGACGCCGGCGGGTGTCGGGGCGGCGGTGAACCAGTAGTCGATCTCGCGTGCCTGGCCGGCCTGCCAGCGCGTGGCGTTCTGCGCGAACTCGACGCGGCCGACGGCCGGGAGGTTCCACAGCAGCCCGTAGCCCCGGTTCGACAGCACGAACGGAATGCTCACCTCGCCGTTGCGCTGGACAAGGTCCAGGGCCAGCCCCTTGAGGTCCAGCCGGCCGTGGGTGCGCTGCCCCATGCCGTACAACCGCTCGCCCTCGTACGCGGCGAACTGCTGGTGCACCTCGTGGGTGCCCCACTGGTTTCCGGTGAAGACCCGGGCCCCCGGCAGCCAGAAGTGCTCGCGGCTCTCGGCCAGCAGCTCGTCTCCCGTGCTCGTGCGCGTGAAGGTCAGCAGCGGCTCGGGGTAGGCGGCTCGCCGGTCGAAGTCCACGTGCACGGTGAGGTCGCCGTGCACGAACGTGGCCCGGTCCTTCTCGGCGGTGATCTGCGGGAGGTCGCACGGCGGGAGCCGGTCCAGGGCGCCGTGGCTCTCGGCCGGGATCCGGTGCTGCGCCGCGCGGACGCGGACACTGTCGGCGCCCCAGGCCTCGATGGTCAGGACCTCGTGGCGGTGCCGTACCTCGAGGGCGGTCGGGGACGGTCGGAAGCTCACCATGAACTCTTGTTCCTCACAGTCGGTTTCCCCACAATCAGTGCTTGACGTCAGTCCTTGACGGCGCCCGCGGTGACGCCGCCGGCGACGAAGCGTTGGGCGACGACCAGCAGGACGGCCGCGGGGACGGAGGCGACGGCGGCGGTCGCCATGATCGAGTTCCACTCGGTGGTGTTGTTGCCGATGTAGGCGTAGATCCCGAGGGTGATCGGGATCGCGTCGCCGTTGCGGTCGAGCGTGGAGGCGAAGATGAAGTCCGACCACGCCCACAGGAACGCGAACAGCGACACCGTCAGCACGGCGTTGCGGCTGAGCGGCAGGATCACGGAGCGGAAGATCCGCCAGGTGTTCGCGCCGTCGATCTTCGCGGCCTGCATGAGCTCGCCGGGGATGCCGGACATGAACGCCGTCAGCACCATGACGCCGAAGGGCACGGCGATCGTGGAGTCGGCGATGATCAGGCCCCAGACCGAGTTGAGCCAGCCGAGCCGCACATAGATGGCGTAGAAGCCCACCGCCATGACCACGCTGGGGACCATCTGCGCAACCAGCAGCAGGAAGTTGACCGTGCCCGCCCCCCGCGGGCGCAGCTTGGCCAGCGAGAACGCGGCGGGCGCGGAGATCGCCAGGGTGAGCAGCACACAGCCGAGGCCGATACCGAGGCTGGTGGTCAGGGCCGGCAACTGGTCGCGTACGACGTTCGCGTAGCCCTCGAGCGTCGGGTCCCACGGGAACCAGTGCGGCGGGTCGGACCGCATGTCCTCGGTCCTGGTCAGGGACACGTTGAAGATCCAGTAGACCGGGAAGAGCATGACCGCGGTGAGGAAGATCCCCAGGGCCGTCTTCCACCAGGGCCTGCGCCGGGGGTGCCGGGGCGTGACCGAGGGCGTCGGCGCTGTCATGACCGCTCCTGTCGACGCTGGAGGTGGAGGTAGAGGAAGCCGAAGGCCAGGGCGATGAGGATGAGCAGGTTGCCGATCGTGGCCGCGGGTGAGAAGTCGGGCAGCCCGGTGCCGAAGGCCTCCCGGTAGGACCACACGGCCAGCGTGGTGGAGGTGCTGCCCGGCCCGCCGGTGGTCATGATCCAGATCACGTCGACGACCTTGAGCGTGTAGACCAGACCGAGCAGCAGGGTGATCGCCGAGACGGGGCGGAGCAGCGGGAAGGTCACCCGCCAGAACTGCTGCCAGGCGTTCGCCCCGTCCAGCGCCGCCGCCTCGTACAGCTCGCGCGGGATGTTCTGCAGGCCCGAGTAGAGGATGACGAGGTTGAACGGGATGCCGAGCCAGATGTTCGCGATGATCACGGAGGTCAGCGCCCAGCCCGGGTCGGTGAGCCAGTTGATCTGACCGATGCCGAACGCCTCGAGGGCCGCGTTGACGATCCCGTTGTCGCTGTTCATCATCCACGACCAGGTGGAGCCGGAGACGATCAACGGCAGCAGCCAGGGGACGAGGAACATGCCGCGCAGCACCCCGGACAGGCGGAAGTTGTCGCGGAAGAACACGGCGAGCGCGAGCCCGATGGCGTACTGCGCGGCGATCGAGACGAGCGTGAAGACAAGGGTGTTCCGCAGCGCGGGGCCGAACGCCTCGGATCCCATGATGTCGCGGTAGTTGGCCAGACCGGTGAACTCGGCGCCGCCCTGCACGAACGACCTGACGGTGTAGTCGTGCAGGCTGAGGTCGATGTTCCGGTAGAGCGGGTAGGCGTAGAAGGCCAGCAGGTAGGCGATGAGCGGGGCCAGGAACGCGAACGCGGCCCACTGGGTGGAGCGCCCGCGCCCGCGGATCCGCGGGCGCGGGGCGGAGGACGGCTCGCCGGCCGCCGCCCCGCCGGCCTCCCGGGCCTGCGGGGCGGACTTCGTGGACATGTTCATGAAGCGGCTCCTCGGGCGGCGGTCAGCCGACCTCGTCCTCGGCGGTCGCCTGTGCTGCGCCGAGCGCGTCCTTGGCGCTCTTGCTTCCGCTGAGGGCCTGCTGCACGGCGGTCCACAGGGGCTCGGAGATCTTCGGGTAGTCGGTCCCGAGGTCGTCGCTGGTGCGTCCCTTGGCGGTGCGCACGGCCTCGACCCACGGCTCGAGTTCGGCCTGGTCGGCGAGCAGTTTCTCCTGTCCGGCCTTCGTCGGCGGGATGTAGTACGCGAAGGTCGTGGCCGTCTCCACCATGCCCTCCGGGGTGGTCATGCACTCCACGATCTTCTTGGTGGCCTCGTACCGGGCCGTGTCGTCCTGCACGGGAGTGGTGATGAACTCGCCGCCGGTCGGGGTCGGTGCCACCCCGCCGTCCTTGCCGGGTATCTGGATCACGCCGGTCGGGAAGTCGGCCTCCGCGGCGCTGTTGACCTGCCAGGTGCCGTTCACACCGAAGGCGAAGTCGCCGGTCAGGAACTCCTCCCAGGTCGTGTTCTGGGAGTTGTTGATCACGGAGTTGGGTGCGTAGCCGTTCTTCAGCCAGCCGGTCCACAGGTCGAGGGCCTCGGCGGCCTCGGCCGAGTCGAGGTCGCGCAGGTCCGCTCCGGCGCCCCAGAACCACGGCAGGAACTGGAAGGAGCCCTCCTCGGTGCCGATGCCGGCGAAGGTGATGCCCTTGTGGCCGGCGTCCTTCACCTTCTTCAGGGCGGCGGTGAGCGACGCCCAGTCCTTGACCGAGCCGGGGTCGACGCCGGCGTCGTCCAGGACGGTCTTGTTGTAGTAGATGGCAAGCGTGTTGGCGCCAATGGGGATGCCGTACTCCTTGCCGTCCACCACACCGGCCGCGAGCAGGTTCTCGTCGATCTCGGAGGTGTCGAGGCCGAACTCCTCCATCGTGGTCAGCATGCCGGTGTCGGCGAGCGTCGAGACGGCGGGGTTGTCCAGCAGGATGATGTCGGGCGAGGTGCCCTCCTGGGCGGCGAGCAGGGCCTGGTTGGTCAGCGCCGTGGTGTCGTAGGCGGTGCGCTTGATGGTGACGCCCGCCTCGTCACCGCACTTCGTGACGCGCTTGGCCCAGTCGGACGACTTGTTGTGCTGCGGGTACGGGTCCCACCAGGTGTAGGTGTCGTCGGCCTGGTCGCCGCCGCTGCCGGTGTTCGACGAGCAGGCGACCGCGCCGGTCATGAGGACGAGGGCGGCGCCGAGCACGCCCGCGGCGCGGAAGGGCTTCGGGAGGTCTCTCACTGTCTTTCTCCTTGAACTCATGAGGTGCTGGGTGGTGCGGAGGGCACGCCGGTGCTCCCGCGGTCGACGAGCTCGGGCGTGAGGAGCCGCAGGACGTGCGGCTCGTCCCTGGCCTGCGGGGTGACGATCCGGCGCACGAGCTGCCGCACGGCCATCTCCCCGAGGAGGTCGGGTGCGCTCTCGATGGAGGTGAAGGGCAGCGAGAAGGTGCGGGCGAACTCGTCGGAGTAGCGGCCGATGACCGACAGGTCCCGTGGTGTCTCCAGACCGCGGGCGTGCAGGACGGACGGCAGCGCCGCGGCGGCCGCCTCGTTGTTGAGCAGCAGGCCGGTCGCGGCCGGGTGGGCGTCCAGCAGGGCGTGCAGTGTCCGTCCGACCTCCGGCTGCCGCGACTCGCCGAAGACCGCGTGGAGTTCGATGCCGCGGGCCCGCGCCTGCTGCACCACCGCGTTCTGCAGCCGCCACACGTAGGCGCCGCCGCGCTGGACGACGTGTTCGGGCTGCGAGACCAGGATCAGCTCCCGGTGCCGCAGCTGGTGCATGTGGTCGACCATCAGCCGGCCGGCCGCCTCGAAGTCGAGGTCGAAGACGTCCACGCCGGAGCAGTCGCCCGGCAGCCCGACCAGCGCCCCTGGCTGGGGCGCGGATCTGAGGAGCGGGAGCCGGGCGTCGTCCTGCGCGACGTTCAGCAGGACGACGCCGTCGACCATCCGGGAGCTGGTGATCCGGCGCAGCGCGCGGGCGCCGTCGGCCTCCGTGACGAGCAGGGTGTCGTACCCCAGCTCGCGCGCGGTGTCGGAGATGCCCAGCATGTACTGGAGCATGGCCGGGGCGAACTCGTCCTCGTGGAACTGGGCGAGCAGGCCGAGGACCATCGTCTCCGCGGTGGCGAGGGCGCGGGCACCGGCGTTGGGCGTGTAGCCCAGCTCCCGCGCCGCGTCCGCCACCCGCTGCCGCACTTCCGCGGAGATGGACCGCTTGCCCGACAGTGCGTACGAGGCGGTGCTGCGGGAAACCCCGGCGGCGCGCGCGATGTCGCCGATCGTGACCACTCTGACTCCCTTGTCCTTTCACTTCACGGCCGTGAGGCCATTCACCTCACGGCCGTGGGGCCGTTCACTTCACGACCGTGGGGCTGCGAACCTGGCGACCGTGATCCTGTCGATCAGGGGCGCGTACTTCGAGCGCAGCAGCACGCCCGGGAACGTGTCCGACGCGTACGTCTCGCCGTCGAAGTTGGGCAGTTCCTCCGAGCGGAAGGCGATCGTGTTCTGGCCCTCCTTCAGCTGAACGGGGACGGTCAGCTCCCAGAAGTTGTTCTGGTGGAAGCTGTGCGGGAAGCTCACGCGCCGTGCCTCGCCACCGTTGACGCTGATGTCGGCGTGGCGGGCGAGCGGGTCCGGGTTGTAGTGCGTGGCCTCGGACTGCTCCGGGTTGGAGTAGCGGATGCGCAGCGCGTACAGGCCGGTCCGGTCGGCGGCGACGGTGAACGTCGCGGTGTTGTCGTTGCCGGGGTCGCCGCCGATTCCGCTGATCGCCGTGCCGTCGGTGGCCAGGGAGAGCGGGGTCAGCGTGGCCGAGCCCGCGAGCTTGGCGTCCTGTGCCTCGTACGTACGTGCCGGCAGCGCGCCCTCGGTCGGCGTGACCCTGAGGCGGTCGACGAGGGTGGTGGACGAACCTCCGGTCAGCGTCACCTTGTTGACGCCGCCCGAGAGGGAGACCGCCGCGCTGCTCTTGCCCCTGCTCAGCCGCAGGACGTCATGGCCGTTGACGGCGAGCTTGGCGCCCGAGCCGGCGAGGGTGTCGACCTTGAGGGTGGCCTCGCGGTCGGCCGGCGAGTAGACCCAGAACGTGGCGGTCTGGCCCTTCGCGAGCCGGGCCGCGCCCGAACCGGTGGCCGCCCGCTTCGGCAGGTCGTAGACGGGCCGCGCCCCGCCGCCCAGCCAGGCCAGCTCGCCCTCGTACACCTGGGTACCGGCTGAAGCCGCGGGCAGGGAGAGGGTGAGGCGGTCGACGATGGCGTCGCCCTTGGTGGCGCGCTTGCCGTCGGCGCTCTGCGCGGCGAGCGTCAGGGTGTGCTTGCCCTTGGTGAGCTTCACCTTGGTGTCGGTGTGGTCCCACACCACCCATTTGTAGCCCAGCGGCAGGTACAGCTCCTGCTCGCTGTCCGCCTTGCCGTCCACGCGCAGGAAGACGTTGGTCGGGCCCTGCTCCTTCACCTTGTCGAAGGTGTTGAGGGAGTTGGCGAAAACGCTCAGGTCATACGTGCCGTCCTCGGGCACGTCCACCGTGAAGTCGAGCTTGACGTCGGAGCCGGTGCGCAGGCCGCCCACGTCGTAGCCGCCGGAGGTGTAGAACTTCGACACGTCGCGGGGCGAGCCCTCCGGGCCGTTCTTGGAGTAGCCGGAACCGGTGTGGGCGGCGTCCTCCGCCTCGTAAGAGGCATTCCAGCGCACGGGCGGGGACTGCGTGCTCTTCGCCTTCCCGGCCGGGCTGAGGACGATCTCGTACGTCGAGGACTCCTTCAGCTTCGGCAGTGTGCCGTCGCCGAAGTCGACGACGACCTTGCCGTCGTCACCGACCTTCAGGTTCTGCTCCGAGAGCAGCTTCGGGCCGGAGTTGTCGCCGACCTGGCCCGTCCACTCGATCTCCTTCACCCAGGCGTGGACGCGGTCCCCGAAGATCTTCTTCGGGACGTTGTCGAAGGTGATGTGGCCCTTGCCGGTGGAGCCGCCGAAGATCAGCCGGGACTGCTTCTTCTTCTCGTCCAGCGTGGCGACGCCCTGCATGGTGTAGTTCTCGCCCGGGAACGGCGGGGTCACCTTCACCGTGTGCCCGCTCATCGAGGCGTACGAGTGCAGCAGCCACCACTGGCCGTTGCCGCGGTTGGACTGCACCGCGGAGTCGGAGAGGTTGCCGTCGATGTTCCAGTACGCGATGTCGGCGTCCACCTTGGACTCCTCGATCGCGGACACCCACTGGATCATCTGGCCGGGGACGGAGGTGTGGTAATTGAAGGCGTACTCGTTGATGTTGATGGGGAGTTGGGTGCCCTCGCGGTCGGTGCCCTTGAACAGGTCCTTCTCCCACGCCCGGTACTTGGCGACGCTCTCGCGGACCGCCTCCGGGTGGCTCAGCTCGTGCCAGGTGATGACGTCCGGGAGGGTGCCGGCCTCCAGGGTGTGCGTGAGGAAGCCCTTCACCTGGTCGTAGAGGACGCTGGTGTTGGGGCCGGCGATGCGGGCCTCGGGCATCTTGCCCTTGATGAGCTGGTAGAAGTCGTCCCAGGCGGCGAAGTAGTCGTCAGGGTCGTTGAGCCAGCTGACCTTGTTGTAGCTCCACTCGCCGGTGCCGAACATGTTGCCCTCGGGCTCGTTGAACGGCACGAAGACGATGTTGTCCTGGTACTCCTTCGGCAGCTTCAGGACCTGGTCGACCTGCTTGACGATCTTCTCCCGGTAGAGTTTGAGCTTCTCCTCGGGAGTGTCGCCCGGCCACTGGTACGGGAAGCCGCGGTGGATGTCCGTCATGTAGATGTACACGTCACCGTTGGTGGAGTCGGCCAGCGGCTTCACCACCTCCAGCGCGTCGGCACCGGGGTGCTGCGGGCCGTCCTGCGCCTTCGTGGAGACCGTGCGCAGGCCCATGCCCTCGATGAGGTTGTTGGTCGGGACGTCCGGCCCGTACACGCCGTAGAGCGTGCCGGAAGCGCCGCCGTGGAACTTGCCGGTGTCCAAGCCGAGGTCGACGTTGAGCTGGCCTTCGCGAACCACGGTGACGGTCGCCTTCACCGCGCGTCCGGCAGCGGTTCCCGCCACGGTGAAGGTGCCCGGCTGGACGTACTTGTCGGCGGGTACGGCGTCCCAGGTGATCGGGGTGTCGCGGTCGTAGCCGTCGGAGAAGGAGGAGCGGACGGCGGCGGGCAGGGACGGGGCGGTCCCGGTCGTCGTACGGGCCTCGAAGGACGTCTTGGAGAGCTCCTGCAGGGTGGGGACGTTCCCGGCCATGTCGGCCACCTGTTCTGAGTTGAGCGCCGAGTGCCACACGGTGAAGTCGTCGACCGCGCCCTTGAGCAGCGGATCCGGCCAGAACGACTTGCCGATGTAGCCGGCGGCCGTGGCCGAGCTGTCCAACACGTCCCTGGCCTTGATGCTGGTCTCGGCGGAGGAGACCGCCACGCCGTCGAGATACGTGGTGAGCCGGCCCGCGGAGCTGTCGAGGGTGACGGTGACGGTCTGCCACTTGTCCGCGGGGAGCGGCGCGTAGCCGCGGACCTGTGCCTCCGCGCTCCCACCGCCGGTGGTCACGGAGGTCTGGAACAGCCCGTTGCCGTTGTACGGAGTGCTGAAGAGGTACTTGGTGGTGTCGGTGCCCAGATCGAAGATCCGCTGCCAGGACGACTTGTCGCCGCTCCACTTCACGCGCGCGGAGACCGTCAGGTCGGTTGCGGAGCCGACCGCTTCGCGGGGCAGCCGGACGTACGCACCGTCGGAGGTGGGCGCCCCGCCGGGCAGGTCCAGCGCCGAGCCGCCGTCCGCGCCGCCGACCAGGGCGGCGGTGGAGCCGTTGACCAGCGTGCCGTCGAGCCCGTTGCCGGAGCTGTCAGTGACCTTTCCCGAGCTCAGGTCGTCGGCGTCGAAGGTGTAGTGCAGCTTCGGCGCCGGCAGTTCGGCGGCGGTCGCGGCCGGCACCGTCAGGCCCGTGGCCAGCAGGCCGGCGCCCAGTGCGGTGACGACCAGCGCGCGGGGGCCCGGGCGCGCCCGTCTTGCTCTCGATTGCACCATCGGTTGCAGCTCCTGTGAGTCGATACGTGGGTCTGTCGAACCGGTTCGACGCCGCTCGCTGCCGCCCTCTTTCGAACCGGTTCGACAACGAGGCCGCCGTCACTCTCCTTGCTGTGTGGCGCCATGGTGATACGCGACGCCGCCGACGTTCGAAATAGCGAACGTCATGCGGGATTTCGCCTCGGCGAGGATGGCTTCACTCCGGGCGTGGCGTCAACACCCGTGACACACATCGGTAATGGAGCTCTTACCGAGAACGCGTCCGCGCAGCTCAGGCAGCGCACCCCGGCCAGGGCACCTGTCGTGGTCCCTGCGGGCCCAGTTGTCGTCGCGGCTGTTGCGCGGAAGCGCGCAGACGACCTCGAAGCCGCCCCTTGGGCGGCGGCCGGCATGGAAGGCGCCTGCGCAGGTCAGGCCCGGGCGGTCCGCATGGCCCGTGCGTGATCCAGGAAACCGGTCAGCCCCACCTCGAACGCCCGGTCCGCCCGCCCCTCGCCAACCGCGGCCAGCGCCTCGGCCAGCCGAGGCGTGGGCGTGCCATCCGCCAGCTCCCACATCGTCTCCGGCGCCGCGAGATCGAGCGCCGAGCCCAGCACCAGGTTCTCCAGGGCTACGAGCAGCGGCATGACCTCGCCGGGGGCGAACCCGGCGTCCAGCAGCAGCGTCACCGCCCGCTCGTACTGCTCCAGCACTCGGGGCGCACGTACGGGTGACGTCATCAGCAGCGGGATCGTCCTCGGGTGCGCGGCGAACGCGGCTCGGTACGAGCGTGCCCAGGCCCCCAGCGCCGCGTCCCACGGCCGCGCGTCCAGGGTGGTGACGTCGATCGCGGACACGACCCGCTCGCGCAGCAGTTCCACGATGCCGTCCCGGCCGTCCACATGGTGGTACACCGAGCCGGTCTGCGCCCCGAGCCGCCGGGCGATCTGCGGCACGCTGAAGTCGCCCTGCTCGTCGATCAGTTGCAGCGCCGTGGTGGTGATGCGCTCGCGGTCGAGGAGCGGTGTGCGCGGCCGGCCCATCGTCAGTCTTCTCCCTGAGGTCTTCCCGCCTACCCAACGGAAGGTTACATTGCAGAAACCGAAAGGCTTTAGATTTACGGGTCCCGGCGCACGTCATCCGTGGTGCGCCGGGACTTTCGGCGCCATCCCGCACGCCCGGAACCCCTCCCGTACGCCACTCGAAGGGCCTTCCCATGTCCGTGACCACCAACGAGCCCCCGAAGGAGGGAGCGCCGTCTGCCACGGCGGGCCTGCGCTCCGGCTCTCTCGGCACCGCCGACATCGCCTTCTTCGTCGTCTCCGCCGCCGCGCCCCTGACCGTGATGGCCGGAGTCGCCCCGCTGGCGATCCTGCTCGGCGGCATCGGAGCCCCCGTCGGCTACCTCCTGGCCGGCATCACCCTGGCGGTCTTCGCCGTCGGCTTCACCACGATGAGCCGGCACGTCCGCGGCGGCGGCGCCTTCTACGCCTTCGTCACCCGAGGTCTGGGCCGCCCGGTCGGCATCGGCGCCGCCCTGCTCGCCCTCGTCGGCTACAACGGCATGGAGATCGGCGTCTACGGCCTCCTCGGCACCGCCACCCAGGACACCGCCCACGCCCTCTTCGGCGCCGACGTCCCCTGGCTGCCGATCTCACTGGCCGGCCTGCTGCTCATCGGCTACGGCGGCTACCGCTCGATCGAGTTCGGCGCCAAGGTCCTCGGCGTCCTGCTCGTCGCCGAGACCGGGATACTCGTCCTCCTCGCCGGCGGCGTCCTCGTCAAGGGCGGCGCGCACGGCCTGTCCGCCGCCTCCCTCCACCCCGACCACATCCTCGTCCCGGGCACGGCCGCCGTCATCGCCTTCGCCTTCGCCGCGTTCACCGGCTTCGAGTCGACCGTCATCTACCGGCGCGAGGCCCGCAACCCCGAGCGCACCGTCCCGCGCGCCACCTACTTCGCCGTCGGATTCCTCGGCCTCTTCTACGCGTTCGTCGTCTGGATCGCCATCCAGGCCTTCGGCAACGACGAAGTAGTCCGGGCCGCCGCCGAGGATCCGGGCGGCCTGTTCTTCACCGCGATCACCGTGTACGTGGGCGGCTGGGCGGCCGACCTGATGCACGTGCTCATCGTCACCAGCGTCATCGCCTCCCTCCTCGCCTTCCACAACGCCATCAACCGCTACGCCCTCGCCCTCGCCGAAGAGGGCCTGTTGCCCAGGCGGCTGGGCCGCATCCACCCGCGCCACCGCTCCCCGTACCTCGCAGGCATCGCCCAGACCGTCCTCGGCGCCGTCGTCGTCCTCGCCTTCTGGGCGGCCGGCGCCGACCCGTACGGGCAGCTGCTGCTGTGGGTCAACACCCCCGGAATGATCGGCCTGTTGTTCCTCCAGCTGCTCGCCGCGATCGCCGTGCCCTGCTACTTCCGGCGCGTGAGCCACCGGGAGGGCATCCTGCCCACAGTGGTCGCACCGATCGCCGCCACCGTCCTGCTGGCCACGGCGATCGTCCTGGTCATCGGCCACATCGACCTGTTCACCGGTGCCTCGGCGACCGTCAACACGATCCTGGTCGTGACGGCACCCCTCGTCTTCGCCGCCGGCTTCCCGCTCGCCTGGTGGCTGCGCCGCAGACGCCCCACGGCATACGCCGCCTTCGCCACCGAACCCGCCGAATAACCAGACACACCAAGGGAGTTCACCACATGGCCACCGCCGACCTCGTCCTCGCCGGCGCCAAGGTCCGCACCCTCGACCCGGCCCGGCCGTGCGCCACCGCCGTCGCCGTCCGCGACGGGCTGATCACCGCGGTCGGCGACGAGAGCGACGTACGCGACTGGCTCGGACCGGCCACCCAGCTCGTACGACTCGACGGAGCGCACCTGGTGCCCGGTCTGGTGGACGCGCACAGCCACCCCGTGTGGGGCCTGGAGATGGCCACCGGCGCCGACCTGTCGAAGGTGACCGACCTGGCCGGCCTGCGTGCCGCGCTTGCCGCCGCCGAACGCGTCGACGGCTGGGTGATCGGCCACGGCCTCGACCACAACGCCTTCGAGGGCCGCCCGGTCGACCGCGCCCTCGTGGAGGACGTCCTCGACGGCGCCCCGGCCTTCCTGCGCCTGTACGACGGCCACTCCGCCCTGGCCACCGGGCCGGCGCTCGCCGCAGCCGGCGTGAGCGGCCCCCGGAGCTTCGCCCAGCACTCAGAGGTGGTCTGCGACCCGGCCGGGCGGCCCACCGGCCACCTCGTGGAGCACGCGGCGATGGACCTGCTGGCCGAGGTGCTGCCCCGCCCCTCGTACGAGGCCCGCCGGGCCCGCCTGCTGGAGCTGCTGACCGCGATGGCCGCGACCGGTCTCACCGGTGCGCACGTCATGGACGGCGGCGACCTCGACCTCCTGGAGGCCGTGGCCCGCGAGACGGTGCTGCCTGTCCGGCTGCGGTTCGCCCCCTGGTGCATGCCCGGCGCCGACCGGGACGACCTGGACGAACTCGTCGCGCTCCAGGGCCGGGCCGGGCGGCACTGGCTGGTCGGCGGGGTGAAGTTCTTCATGGACGGCACCGTCGAGGGCGGCACGGCCTGGCTCGACCACGCCGACTGCCACGGGCAGGGCACGCAGGCCTTCTGGCCCGACCGTGAGGCGTACGCCGCCGCCGTACGGCACCTGCACAGGGCCGGGGTCCGCACGGCCACCCACGCCATCGGCGACGCGGCGGTCCGGCACGTCCTCGACGTGGTGGCCGGGCTGGGACCGTCCGGCCACGGGACGCACCGCATCGAGCACATCGAGACCGCGCCGGACGACCTGCTGCCCAGGTTCCGGCAGCTCGGCGTGGCGGCGTCCATGCAGCCCCCGCACACCGCCTACACCCGCGCCGACGGCACCGACGAGTGGTCCCGCCGACTGGGCGCCGACCGAGCCGGCCACGCCTGGCGGCTGCGTGACCTGCGCGACGCGGGCGCCACGGTCGCCCTTGGCTCGGACTGGCCCATCGCCCACTACGACGTCCGGCAGGTCCTGGGGACGGCCCGCCGGCCCAGGGGCGCGGCCTCCGCCCGGGCCGGACTGACCGGGCTGGAGGCACTGGAGGGCTGCACCACGCATGCCGCCCGCGCCGCGGGCGAATCGGCCACGGCCGGTCGGATCGCCCCGGGCCACCGTGCCGACCTCACGGCCCTCGGCGTCGACCCGGCGGCGGCCCCGGCCGACGAACTGGCCGAGGCACCGGTTCGGCTGACCGTGACGGGTGGTCACGTGGTCCACCACGAGGAGTGACACTGGCGCTCGCCCAAGTGCCGGGCCTCGCGCGGTGACACTGCCGATTCCGCCCTCGGCACCCGGCGGCATCTCCATGGACCTGTACGAGGAGGCGGCCCTGGACCGGGCCACGGCGGCCTCGGAGGTGCCTACCTCGCCGTGACCTCGCCGAAGATCTCGACCACTGGATCGGCGAGGGCCGGGACTTCGCCGTCGCCTCGCGGCCGTCAGCGACAGCGCGCCGCGCGGTCCCGG
Organism: Streptomyces sp. KR55; assembly: GCF_052245645.1. Classification (NCBI taxonomy): domain Bacteria; kingdom Bacillati; phylum Actinomycetota; class Actinomycetes; order Kitasatosporales; family Streptomycetaceae; genus Streptomyces; species Streptomyces sp. KR55. Next base: position 14,586 of record NZ_JBQQCE010000158.1, read on the forward strand.
CGCCGCCCTCGCCGTCGTCAGCGACGGCGGGATCGTCGACATCCTGGTCACGCCGGTGCGCGCGCACGCTCTGTCGGGGCGGTCTGCCGGTCCGCTCTGACGGCCGCCTGCCCGGTATCGAGGTCCGGCCGAACTTCTCGGCCACGGCGTGCTGGTGCGTCCCGACGGTTCGTACGAAGGCGGTCTCGGTGGTCGCACGGAACCGGACGATTGCGGCTCTGAGCGATCGCGGTCAGCCCATCGGATGTGGTTGCTCCTCCGGGACCGTGAGCAGCGCCAGATGGGCGAGGTCTCCCGGTGGCGGCGTCGTCACCGACCACAGCGGCGCGGGGGTTCCGTCGGCGACCGCGGCCGGGGCATCGGTCAGTTTCATCCGCTCGCGCAGCCGGCCGTAGAAGTCCATCGGTCCCAGCCGGACCGCCCGCAGTCGGCGCGGAGCCGCGTACACGCCGATCCAGTCCCCGGGTTTGAGTACACCCCGCACCTGGCCGTCGATGCTGACCGCGGCCTGTCCCGACCGTTCGAGCACGCGCAGGCCGATCGGCTCGTCGGGGGCCGTGACGACGGAGCGGTTGAACGCCATGTGCGGGGCGACCGGCGTGAAGACCAGGGCGTCCGCGCGGGGCGAGACGACGGGTCCGCCGGCGGCGAAGCTGTAGGCGGTCGAGCCCGTGGGCGTGGCGACCAGCAGGGCGTCGGCGGAGTAGGACGCCAGGAGCCGGCCCGAGACGTAGACGCCGACGGACACCTGGCGGTCCCTGGAGAGTTTCTCCAGAACGACGTCGTTGAGCGCGGTGACGCTCAGGGGGATACCCCACTCGTCGTCGACCTCGCAGTCGGGGAGCACCTGCGGAGACGGCAGGAGCGGCCCGCGGCCGTACTGCATCAGTGCCTCCATCCCGGCCGGCACTTCCAGACGGCAGGAGGCGCGCAGGGTGAGCAGCATACGGCTGTCGATCCCGTACCGGTCTTCGCGCACCGCGTCCAGCGCAGAGCGCACCGCGGAGGCGCAGACCTCCGTCAGGAAACCCACCCTGCCCAGGTCGACCCCCAGGACCAGGGCGTCGTGCTCGGCGGCCAGCCGGGCGCCGCGCAGAAAGGTGCCGTCGCCGCCCAGGGTGACGATGAGGTCGGGATCGCCCGCGGCCTCGACCTCCTCCTGGGCACTGCGCCGCCCTCCGTCGTCCCACACATCGATGTCCGTGCATCGCACGGCGTGCTCCCCGCACCAGGCCCGGACGACGCGGGCCGCCTCCACGGCCTCCGCGCGCCCGCCGTGCACAACCAGTCCGAGTCGGCTCACCGTCATCTCTGCCTCCTCGACATCGCATCGCTCGCTCAGGCACGGGGACGTCTCATCGAGTCGATCCAAACATCACACCCCTTGCGCAGTCCTGCGGCAACCGGATGCCCTCTCCGGCGGACCTCGGTCGCTCAGCGGGCGTCCGCCGTGCGCTGTCGAGGACGAGGGTGTCGCCCTCGGCGAGCCGGAAGCGCGGCCACGCGGCGGCGAAGGGCCGCTCGCTCGGAGGGCGCCGGCCGGACCGGCGTGCGCAACGGCGCGGGTACGGCATCCTGCCACAGGGCGCCCCACGCCGTGCCGTGGCGCCGGAAGCGCGCAAGGTCGGCTTGACCGAGGAGCAGGCAGCCCTTCCTCGGCGCGGCGCCGGCCAGTGCGTCGAGGAAGGAGCTCAGCTCCTGGACGAGGAGGGGCGACCGGTCAGGCACGGACGAGGGGTGTGTCGACCAGGTGCTCGGCCAGGAACCACGCCTGCAGTTCGCCGGTCCGGATCACCTGGGAGACCAGCAGGTCGTTGGTGCCGTCGTCGCCGAGCTCGCCGGTGCGGGACGCCGCGTCATGGACGTCCGCGAGGATGGTCTCGTGGGCCTCCAGCAGCCGGGACAGCATGGCGGGCACCTCCTCCACCCCGTCCGGCGGGCGCGGAATCGACGTGATCTCCGCGACGTGCCGGGGATCTCCCACCGCGACACCGCCGAGGGTCTGGACCCGCTCGGCGAGGGCGTCGACGAGGGCGAGCTGTTCCCCCGCGTGCTTGTCCAGCACCAGGTGCAGTTGGTAGAAGGTCGCCCCGCGCATCAGCCAGTGGTGCTTCTTGTAGAGGCCGTAGAGGATCTGCGTGTCCGCCAGGACCTTGTTCAGCCGCTGGCAGGAGTACATGCGTGTCTCGTAGGACAGGCCGAGCGGGAACTGCTTGACGGTTCCGAACTCCTGGATGATCTCGCCCTTCTGGTGCAGCCACGGCTGGCTGCTCACGTGCGGGGAGCTGGTGGTCATGGGTCCGCCTCCTGCGGTTCCGGGGGTTCGTCGTACGTCGGTGACCGTGCGGACGTGATCCGGGATCGCGTCCGCACGGCCAGGGGTGGCGCGCGGTCAGCTCGTCGCGCGCACCGCGTCGAGGATCACGTCGGCGGTCTTCTTCGGCTGGGAGACCGCGACGGCGTGCGAGGCACCCTCGATCTCGACGACGGTGGCCCCGGCCCGCTTCGCACCGAACAGCTGGACCTCGGCATCGATGGCCTGGTCGGCCCCGGCCACGACCGCCCAGGACGGCTTGGTCTTCCACGCCGCCGCAGCCGCGGTCTCGGTGAAGGCCGAGGCGGCGAGCGGACGCTGCGCCACCGCGAGCACCTTGGTGACCGCCTCGGGGACGTCGGCCGCGAAGATGGCGGGGAACGCCTCGGGGGTGATGGTGACCTCGACGGCAGGGTCCGCGCCCTCGAGGGGGTACGTGGCCTGCTTGAGGTTGCTGACCAGCGGCGAGTCGGGGAACCTGCCCTGCAGCTCGCCGAGGCTCTCGCCCTCCTCCAGGACGTAGGCCGCGACGTAGACCAGCCCGACGACGTTCTCCGTGACACCGGCCACGGTGATCAGCGCACCGCCGTAGGAGTGGCCGACCAGGACGACGGGACCGTCGATCTGGGCGGCGACGGAGGCGACGTAGGCGGCGTCGGACGCCAGGCCGCGCAGCGGGTTGGGCGGAGCCACCACGGCCACGCCCTCCTTCTGCAGTTCCGCGATGACCCCGGTCCAGCTCGCCGCGTCGGCGAACGCGCCGTGGATGAGGACCACCGTGGGTGTGGACGTGCTCATGTCTGTGTCTCCTCGGATGCTCGGAACTGCCGGCTTCAGGCCGTGTGCAGCGCGGCGCGCAGGGCGGTGACGGCCATCGTGATGGCGGCTTCGGCGGCGTGGGTCCCGCGCAGGGCGTTGAGCATCACGAAGTCGTGGATGATGCCCTGGAAGCGCACCGCGGTGACCGGGACGCCGGCCTCACGCAGCTTGTTCGCGTACGCCTCGCCCTCGTCCCGCAGCACGTCCGCCTCGCCGGTGATGACCAGGGCCGGGGGCAGGCCCGTGAGCTGGTCGGTGGTGGCGCGCAGCGGCGACGCGGTGATCTGGGCGCGCTCGCTCTCGTCGGTCGTGTACTGGTCCCAGAACCACTGCATGCCGTCGCGGCGCAGGAAGTAGCCGGTGGCGAACTGGTGGTACGAACCGGTGTCGAAGGCGGCGTCCGTGACCGGGTAGAACAGCACCTGCTGCACCAGCGGGACGTCACCGCGCTCCTTGGCCATCAGGGTCAGTGCGGCGGTCATGTTGCCGCCCACGGAGTCGCCGGCGACGGCCAGCCGGGAGCCGTCGAGCCCCTTGCTCGCACCCTGCTGGACGACCCACTGGGCGACGGCGTAGTTCTGCTCGATGGCGACGGGGTAGCGGGCCTCGGGAGAGAGGTCGTATTCGGGGAAGACCACGGCGGCGCCGACGCCGACGGCGAGTTCCCGGACCAGGCGGTCATGGGTGTGGGCGTTGCCGAACACCCAGCCCGCGCCGTGGATGTAGAGGATCACCGGCAGGGTGTCCGCAGCTCCGGCGGGCTTGACGATGCGCGCCCGGACGCTGCCCGTCGGACCGCCCGAGACGGTGATCCACTCCTCGTCGATCTCCGGCTTCTCGATCGGGCCGGACTGCACCTCGTCGACGGCCTTGCGCCCCTCCGCCGGGGGCAGGTCGAACAGGTACGGGGGGTTGGCTGTGGCCTCCGCGAAGGCGGCTGCCGCGGGTTCCAGTACCGGCTGGACCGGCTCGACGGCATCGGTCATGTGTGTCTCCTGGTGTGTCGTGCAATACGCCGGGCTTTCCGGCGTGAAACGACCCCGGGCCGTGCGCAGAGCACTCCGGTGCCGCCGCTCGCCACGCTAGATCCGCCGGGCGGTGGGGAATTGTCCGCCAGCGCACCACGGCTGGTCCCACAACGCACGGAAATCCTTCCTCCTGTCCGGGTAACGGCGGTGAGGGGGACGGCTTGTGCGCTCTGAGGACGAATCGAGTGCACGGACAGGACACAGGAGTCCCTTTTTCCGGGGCAGGCTGAGCGCCGGTGGGAAACCGAATTCTTACGTCCCCAAGTTCTCACGTCCCCAAGGGGGTTGCGAAAAGTGTCACCCATACCCGTCGGCGGGCTGGTTCCCCGAGCCATCGACGATGCCGCGGAACTCGTAGTCCGTAACGCCAAGATCCACACCGGTGACCCGCACCGCCCGCAGGCCGAGGCGCTCGCCGTGCGCGCCGGCGTCATCACGGTCGTCGGGGACGACAAGGACATGGCCCCGCACATCGGCCCGGCCACGAAGGTCGTCGACGCGCTCGGCCGCCGCATGGTGCCCGGCCTCAACGACGCCCACCTGCATGTGATCCGGGGCGGCCTGAACTACGTACTGGAACTGCGCTGGGACGGCGTTCCCACGCTGCGGCAGGGCCTGGCGATGCTGCGTGAGCAGGCGGCCCGGACCCCGAAGGGCCAGTGGGTGCGTGTGGTGGGCGGCTGGTCGGCCGAGCAGTTCGCCGAACGGCGGCTGCCGACCGTCGCCGAACTGAACGCCGCAGCCCCGGACACCCCCGTGTTCGTGCTGCACCTGTACCAGTCGGCCGTGCTCAACCGGGCGGCGCTCCAGGCCGCCGGATTCACGAAGGACACCCCCGATCCCAAGGGCGGCCAGATCGTGCGCGGCCGGGACGGGGAGCCGACGGGCATGCTGCTGGCCGCGCCCAGCGCGCTCATCCTGTACTCGACCCTGGCCAAGGCGCCGGTGCTGGACGGCGAGCACCGGAAGACCTCGACCCGGCATTTACTGCGCGAACTCAACCGGTTCGGACTGACCTCGGCCATCGACGCCGCAGGCGGAT
>NZ_JBQQCE010000159.1:0-19425 GCF_052245645.1 Streptomyces sp. KR55
GTCCACCAGCTCCGCGTACGCCACCCCGCTCGCCTGCCACATCTGCGGGTACATCGAGATGGGCGTGAAGCCGTGCATCGTGTTGATCTCGTTGATCACGAACTCACCGTCCTCGGTGAGGAAGAAGTCCGCACGGACGAGCCCTTCGCAGGACGCCGCGTCGAACGCCTCGACGGCGAGCCGGCGCACCTCGGCGGTCTGCTCGTCGGTGAGCGGGGCCGGCACGATCCCCGGCGTGGAGTCGATGTACTTCGCCTCGAAGTCGTAGTAGGCGTGCGCGTCCGGCGGCGGGATCTCGGCGGGGACGGAGGCGCGCGGGCCGTCCTCGAACTCCAGCACGCCGCACTCGATCTCACGGCCACGCAGCGCGGCCTCGACGATGATCTTCGGGTCGTGGCGCTGGGCCTCGGCGATCGCCTCGTCGAGGCCTTCGAAGGACTCGACCTTGGTGATGCCGATCGACGACCCCGCGCGCGCGGGCTTCACGAACAGCGGCCAGCCGTGCTCCCCCGCGAACTCGGCGATCCGGCGCCGCGCACCGGTCTCGTCGAGCTGCCACTCGCGCGGCCTGATCACCACGTACGGGCCCACCTTCAGCCCGAACGAGACGAACACCCGCTTCATGTACTCCTTGTCCTGGCCCACGGCCGAGGCGAGCACCCCGGAACCCACGTACGGGACGCCGGACAGCTCCAGGAGGCCCTGGAGAGTGCCGTCCTCGCCGTACGGACCGTGCAGCACCGGGAAGACCACGTCGACCTCGCCGAGCGCCTTGGGCACCGATCCGGGCTCGCTGTAGACGACTTCGCGGTTCGCGGGGTCGACGGGGAGCAGCACGCCGCCCTCGGTCGACTCGGCGAGCTCCTCGACGTCGGGCGTGCGGCGGTCGGCGATCGCCATGCGCTCCGGTTCGTCGGCGGTGAGCACCCAGCGGCCTTCCCGGGTGATGCCGATCGGCAGGACGTCGTACTTCGTCCGGTCGATGGCCCGCAGTACGGCGCCGGCGGTGACCGTGGAGATCCCGTGTTCGGAGCTGCGCCCGCCGAACACGACGGCCACGCGCGGCTTGCGAGACGGCTGCTCAGGGCTCTGGGGGAGGTTCTCGGTGCTCATATCGCGATGAGAGTACCCGTTGGTAGGGGCGGGAGACAGCGTCCGGGGACGGCGTGGCTCAGCGTCGTTCCGGCTTCGCGCTGCGCGACATCAGCTCCTTGAGGGCGACCACGGGAGGCTTGCCCTCGTGCACGATCCCGACGACCGTCTCGGTGATCGGCATGTCGACGCCGTGCCGGCGGGCCAGATCCAGCACCGACTCACAGGACTTGACGCCCTCGGCGGTCTGCTTGGTGACCGCGATGGTCTCCTCGAGGGTCATGCCCTTGCCGAGGTTGGTGCCGAAGGTGTGGTTGCGGGACAGCGGCGACGAGCAGGTCGCCACCAGGTCGCCCAGGCCCGCGAGTCCGGAGAAGGTCAGCGGGTCGGCGCCCATGGCGAGCCCGAGCCGGGTGGTCTCGGCGAGCCCGCGCGTGATGAGCGAGCCCTTGGCGTTGTCGCCGAGGCCCATTCCGTCCGCGATGCCGACGGCGAGCCCGATGACGTTCTTGACCGCACCGCCGAGTTCACAGCCGACGACGTCGGTGTTGGTGTACGGGCGGAAGTACGGCGTGTGGCAGGCGGCCTGGAGCCGCCGGGCGACCGCCTCGTCGGTGCAGGCGACCACGGCCGCGGCCGGCATGCGCGCGGCGATCTCGCGGGCGAGGTTGGGTCCGGTGACCACGGCGACCTGCTCCGGGCCGACCTTGGCGACATCCTCGATGACCTCGCTCATCCGCATGGCGGAGCCGAGTTCGACGCCCTTCATCAGCGAGACCAGAACGGTGCCGGGGGCCAGCAGCGGCACCCAGGCGGCGAGATTGCCGCGCAGTGTCTGCGAGGGGATGGAGAGCACCGTGAAGTCGGCACCGGCGGCGGCCTCGGCAGGGTCCGTGGTGGCGCGCAGGTTCTCGGGGAGTTCGAAGCCCGGAAGATAGTCGGGGTTGGTCCGGCCGGAGTTGATCGCTTCCGCGACCTCCGTGCGGCGCGCACACAGGGTGACCTCGCACCCCGCGTCGGCGAGCACGATGCCGAACGCCGTGCCCCACGAACCCGCGCTGAAGACCGCCGCCTTGACCGGCTTGCTCACTGCCCCTGCCCCTCTTCCCGGGCGAACTGCCCGGCCACTTCCCGACCGGCCGGACCGGCTGCCCTGCCCTGTGCAGCTGCCTCTGTCTGCACCTGCGCCTCTGCCTCCGCTCGCGCCTGCGTCTGCGCCTCGGTCCGGCGCCGCTGCTCGATGCGTTCCCGCCTCGGGTCGTACGGCGTCTCGGGTGCCCGCTCGCCGCGGATCTCCTCCAGCTGGCGGGTGATCGCGGCCATGATGACCTCGGTGGCCTCCTTGAGGACGTCCGCGGTCATGTCCTTGCCGTAGAAGGGCGAGAGGTCCACCGGCGGGCCGGCGAGCACGTGGTGGGTCTTGCGCGGGAAGAGGTGCGGCTTCTTGGCGTACGGCGGCAGCAGTTCGTTGGCGCCCCACTGGGCGACCGGGATGACGGGGCACTTGGTCTTCAGCGCGACGCGGGCGGCACCGGTCTTGCCGGTCATGGGCCAGCCGTTCGGGTCGCGGGTGATGGTGCCCTCGGGGTAGAACGCGACGCACTCGCCGCGCTCCACGGCGTCGATTGCGGCCCGGAAGGCGCTCAGTGCGTCCGTGCTCTCGCGGTAGACGGGAATCTGTCCGGTGCCGCGCATCGCGGCGCCCACGAATCCCTTCCTGAAAAGCCCGCTCTTCGCCAGGAATCGCGGAACCCGTCCGGTGTTGTACTGAAAGTGCGCGTACGCGAACGGGTCGGCGTGGGAATTATGGTTCACCACGGTGATAAAACCGCCCGTGGCCGGAATGTGCTCCATTCCACGCCAGTCCCGCTTGAGCAGAACCACCAGCGGCGGTTTGCAGATCACCGCGGCGAAGCGGTACCAGAAGCCGATTCTGCGGCGGGGCACACGGACACCTTCCTTCCAGGGCATGGGGGAGGCACAAGTGTCGCCCCAGGCCGCCTGTCTGTCGAGAACACCGTACGCCCGAGTCTCCGCCCGCCCCATGGCCCGGGTGACAATGGCCGCGACAAGAGAGGGACGAACGCTCGTGCACTGGACCTTGGTGATACCTGTGAAGTCTCTGGCGCGGGCCAAGAGCAGGCTCTCCGACGCCGCCGGCGACGGGCTGCGCCCGGGCCTCGCCCTCGCTTTCGCGCAGGACACGGTGGCCGCCGCGCTGATCTGCCCGGCGGTGCGGGATGTGGCAGTTGTCACGGACGACGCCCTGGCGGGCCGGGAGCTGGCCGCGCTGGGCGCCCGGATCGTCACGGACGAGCCGAGCGGCGGCCTGAACGCCGCTCTGGCGCACGGAGCGGCAACCGTCCGGGCCGAACGCCCCGAAAGCCCCGTCGCCGCCCTGAACGCCGATCTTCCCGCCCTGCGCCCACCGGAATTGGCCCGGGTACTGGAGGCGGCCGGGGAATTCCCGCGCGCTTTTCTCCCCGATGCGGCCGCAATCGGCACGACACTGCTGGCGGCCGCTCCGGGACGGGAATTGCTCCCGGCATTCGGTACGGATTCCCGGGCCCGCCATCGCGCATCCGGTGCGGTGGAACTCGGCCTCGGGGGCGTGGATTCGGTACGCCAGGACGTGGACACCGGCGACGATCTGCGTGCGGCGCTCGCCCTCGGAGTGGGACCCCGTACGGCAGCGGCCACCGCGCGGTTGCTGATTCCGGGGCAGTAGGCTGCCATCATGCAGGCCACCGCATACACGTACGACGCCGAGACGCGCAGCGGGCAGGTGCTGCTCGACGACGGCACTCCGGTGCCCTTCGACGCCGCCGCCTTCGATGCGGGCGGGCTCAGACTGCTGCGGCCCGGGCAGCGGGTGCGCATCGAGGTGGAGGGGCCTGAGGACAGCCCCCGGATCACCCTGGTGACACTCCAGACGCTCTGAAACCCCCCTGCTCAACCGCCCCGAAACACACCGCGGGCCGGGCTCCCGACGGGAGTCCGGCCCGGCGCGTGAGTAGTTCCGCGCCGCTACCTCTTGCGGGCGGTGGTCTTCTTGGCGGCACTCTTGCGCGCCGTCGACTTCTTGGCGGGGGCCTTCTTGGCCGTCGCCTTCTTCGCCGGGGCCTTCTTGGCGGCGGCCTTCTTCGCAGCGGTGGTCTTGGCGGCCGCCGTGGTCTTCTTGGCGGGGGCCTTCTTCGCCGCGGCCTTCTTCGCAGCCGCCGGGGCCTTCTTGGCAGGCGCCTTCTTCGCCGCGGCCTTCTTCGCCGCGGCCTTGGTGACCTTCTTGGCGGCGGCCTTCTTGACCGTGGCCGCGGCACCGCCGGTCAGGCTGCCCTTGGGCGCCTTCTTGACGGCGACCTCGCCCCCGCGCGGGAGCTTCTTCGAGCCGCTCACCAGATCCTTGAAACCCTGGCCCGCGCGGAACCGCGGCACCGAGGTCTTCTTGACCCGAACCCGCTCGCCCGTCTGAGGGTTGCGGGCGTACCGGGCCGGCCGGTCGACCTTCTCGAACGAACCGAAGCCGGTGACCGAGACCCGCTCACCTGCGACGACCGCTCGGACGATGGCGTCCAGTACATGGTCGACAGCGTCGGCAGCCTGCTGGCGGCCGCCCATCTTGTCGGCAATCGCTTCTACGAGCTGCGCCTTGTTCACGTCTTCCCCTTCGGAGACATCGCCAGAACGAAAGTGTTCAAGCTTTTTCGCACGTTAGGCAGATATATACCGCAAATCAAACACGAAACGGGCTAATCACCCTTGTGCCGCAGCCGACTCGACGGTTCCGGACTGTTCAGGCTTCCTCTTCGGGGAATCGACCCTCGTCGAGGTCGGCCGTGAACCGCTCCAGACGCCTTGTCGCATCGGCAAGATCGTGCTTGGCCGCGGCCGTGATGACCAGCAGCTTCCGGGTCAGCGCCATCCGTACGCCCTCCGGGACTTGCAGTGCGCGCACCCTTGCGTGCGCTTCCTTGAGTTGGTCCGCGACCGCCGCATAGAGCTCGAGTTGGCCGTCGTGTTCCATGCACAGATTGTGCCATCTGGGGCGAGTTGTCGCCTGCCCGGGGCGGCAACTACCGCCTCAAACGGCCGTCCGGGCCCCTGTCGACGCCGCGTTCTCAAGGCTCGCGTACCCCAACAACAACCGCCCTAACGTGGGAATTTGAAGGGACGGACGGTGCCGCGCCCGGCCGTCCGGGGCGCAAAAACGGCTGTACCCCCGATCGGTCGATCGGGGGTACAGCCGGGGTGTTGAGGTGGCCGAAACTCGACCGCCGCGGGGGTGAGAAGGTTCAGACCTTCAGCGTGCGCGGCTTGTACGCGGGCCGCCCCGCCTCGTACGTGGCGATGTCGCCCTCGTTCTGCAGCGTGATGGAGATGTCGTCCAGCCCGTTCAGCAACCGCCAGCGGGAGTTCTCGTCCAGCTCGAAGGAGGCGGTGATGCCCTCCGCGCGCACCTCGCGGCGCTCCAGGTCGACGGTGATCTCGGCCTGCGGGTCCTGTTCCGTGAGCTCCCACAGCGCATCGACGATCTTCTGCTCCAGAACCACCGTGAGCAGCCCGTTCTTCAGCGAGTTGCCGCGGAAGATGTCGGCGAAGCGGGAGGAGATCACGGTCTTGAAGCCGTAGTTCTGCAGCGCCCAGACGGCGTGCTCACGCGAGGAGCCGGTGCCGAAGTCGGGGCCGGCGACCAGGACGGTCGCGCCCTGCCGCTCGGGCTGGTTGAGGATGAAGGACGCGTCCTTGCGCCAGGCCTCGAACAGCCCGTCCTCGAACCCGTCCCGGGTCACCTTCTTGAGCCAGTGCGCGGGGATGATCTGGTCGGTGTCGACGTTGCTGCGGCGCAGCGGGACGGCCCGGCCGGTGTGGGTGGTGAATGCTTCCATGACTGATCAGACTCCAGCGGGCGTACGGGCGGGCTCTTCGGTCAGGTCGGCCGGGGAGGCCAGGTGGCCGAGCACGGCGGTCGCGGCGGCGACCTGCGGCGACACCAGGTGCGTACGGCCGCCCTTGCCCTGCCTGCCCTCGAAGTTGCGGTTGGAGGTGGACGCGGAGCGCTCACCGGGGGCCAGCTGGTCGGGGTTCATGCCGAGGCACATCGAGCAGCCCGCGTGCCGCCATTCGGCGCCGGCCTCCTTGAAGACGACGTCCAGCCCCTCGGAGACGGCCTGCAGACCGACCCGCGCGGAGCCCGGGACGACCAGCATCCGTACGCCGTCGGCGACTTTGCGGCTCCGCAGGATGTCGGCGGCGGCGCGCAGGTCCTCGATGCGGCCGTTGGTGCAGGAGCCTACGAAGACGGTGTCCACCTTGATGGAGCGCAGCGGCTGTCCGGCCTCCAACCCCATGTATTCCAGGGCCTTTTCGGCGGCCAGGCGCTCCGAAGCGTCTTCGTACGAAGCAGGGTCGGGGACGGCGGCCGAAAGGGGCGCGCCCTGGCCGGGGTTGGTGCCCCAGGTGACGAACGGCGACAGTTCGTCGGCGTTGATGACGACTTCGGCGTCGAACTCGGCGTCGTCGTCGGTGCGCAGCGTCTTCCAGTACTCCACCGCCGCGTCCCAGTCGGCACCCTCGGGCGCGTGCGGGCGGCCCTTGAGGTAGGCGAACGTGGTCTCGTCGGGGGCGATCATGCCCGCGCGGGCGCCGGCCTCGATCGACATGTTGCAGATGGTCATCCGGGCCTCCATCGAGAGCTTCTCGATGGCGGAGCCGCGGTACTCCAGGATGTAGCCCTGGCCGCCGCCGGTGCCGATCCTGGCGATGATCGCCAGGATCAGGTCCTTGGCGGTGACGCCCTCGGGCAGTTCGCCGTCGACCGTGATCGCCATGGTCTTCGGGCGGGCCAGGGGCAGCGTCTGGGTGGCCAGCACGTGCTCGACCTGCGAGGTGCCGATACCGAACGCCAGCGCGCCGAAGGCGCCGTGCGTGGAGGTGTGGGAGTCGCCGCAGACGACGGTGGTGCCGGGCTGGGTGAGTCCCAGCTGCGGGCCGACGACGTGGACGACGCCCTGCTCGACATCGCCGAGCGGGTGCAGCCGTACGCCGAACTCGGCGCAGTTCTTGCGCAGCGTCTCCAGCTGGGCGCGGGAGACCGGGTCCGCGATGGGCTTGTCGATGTCGAGGGTGGGGGTGTTGTGGTCCTCGGTCGCGATGGTGAGGTCGAGGCGGCGCACCTTCCGGCCGCTCTTGCGGAGGCCGTCGAAGGCCTGCGGGCTGGTCACCTCGTGCAGCAGGTGCAGATCAATGTAGAGGAGGTCGGGCTCGCCCTCGGCGCGCCGGACGACATGGTCGTCCCAGACCTTCTCCGCGAGTGTCCTACCCATCGCTTTCCCTCCGGTCGGCAAAGGTGCGCCGACCCAACTAGAGATCTTGAGGAGGCGGCGCCCGCGCCCCGGTGTCCGGGCGCCCGCCGCCAGGCCCGTCGGTCCGCGGGCCACTGTGCCTTCGTGACATCCAGGGTGGCGTGTTCCACCGAAAATTGAACTTGCGTTTCACAGAGTGAGACGCAAGTATCGTTGCATGGACAACAGTAGCGGCGTCGGCGTTCTGGACAAGGCGGCCCTCGTCCTGAGCGCTCTGGAGTCCGGTCCGGCCACCCTCGCGGGTCTGGTCGCGGCCACCGGACTGGCACGACCCACGGCTCACCGCCTGGCCGTGGCTTTGGAACACCACCGTATGGTGGCGCGCGACATGCAGGGCCGTTTCATTCTCGGCCCGCGGCTGGCAGAACTGGCCGCGGCCGCCGGCGAGGACCGCCTCCTCGCCACGGCGGGCCCGGTGCTCACCCACCTCCGTGACGTCACGGGCGAGAGCGCACAGCTCTACCGACGCCAGGGCGACATGCGCATCTGCGTCGCCGCGGCGGAGCGCCTGTCCGGCCTGCGGGACACGGTCCCGGTCGGCTCGACACTCACGATGAAGGCCGGTTCCTCGGCGCAGATCCTCATGGCCTGGGAGGAGCCGGAGCGCCTGCACCGGGGCCTGCAGGGCGCCCGTTTCACGGCCACAGCACTCTCGGGCGTACGACGCCGGGGCTGGGCGCAGTCGATCGGCGAGCGCGAGCCGGGCGTCGCGTCCGTCTCCGCACCGGTACGCGGCCCCTCCAACCGCGTCGTGGCCGCCGTCTCCGTCTCCGGCCCCATCGAGCGCCTCACGCGCCACCCGGGCCGTATGCACGCGCAGGCGGTCATCGACGCCGCCGCCCGTCTCTCCGAGGCCCTGCGCCGCTCGAGCTGACCAGCGGCCGCTGACCGGGAGGAGGGCCCGCCTCAACGCCGCGGCAGGCCCGTCCCCCGATGTCCGCTCCGCTCACTTCACCTTGAGTCGGTCGGCCGCACGGTCGCCGCGCCGGGCGACCGGCACCACACCGGTGGCCCGACCCAGGCCGAACTCGGGCATGTTCACGTAGACCGATTCGTAGGACCCGGCAGGCACGACGTACGTCTCGTGCCAGAAGCCGACCTTCCCCTTCCCCGCGCGCAGCCGCCGGTTGAAGGCGGCCCAGGCCGGGCGGTGCTGCCGGTCCGGCGCCGAGGCGTACGCGAGGAGCTTCTCCTTCGAGTCCCAGTACTGCACGACGTACAGCACCCGCGGGAAGCCCAGCAGGAACTGGTACCCCAGCAGTCCGCTGCCCTTCTCACGCGAGAGCTCCGCGAGCATGGGCGGCATGGCCTTGGCGACCGGCCACCAACTCCGCAGTGCCGTAAAGCTGTTGACGCGCATCCCGATGAGGAAGACGACGATCTCGCCCTCACCCGCGGCGGTCATGCGCCCTTCGATCGGCTTGCTCATGATGTCCCCCATCCCGTCATTGGATAGCGTCGCTATCCATGCTTGGATAGTGACACTCCCCAACGGGGAGCGCAAGCGGAAACTCGAACACGGGACGGACATGCGACTGGCGGAGCTGAGTGAGCGCAGCGGGGTCTCCACGGCCACGATCAAGTACTACCTGCGCGAGGGCCTGCTCCCGCCGGGCCGCCGGGTCACCGCCACCCAGGCCGAGTACGGCGAGGAGCACCTGCGCCGGCTGCGCCTGGTGCGGGCGCTGATCCAGGTCGGCGGGGTCTCGGTGGCCTCCGCGCGAGACGTGCTCGCCGCACTGGACGACGGCTCCCTGGACCACAACGCGCGCCTGGGCACCGCCGTGTGGGCCCTCCCGCACGGCAGGTCCGCCGACGCGGAGGACCCGGCGACCGAGACGGCCCGGCAGCGCGCGGACCGCCTGTTGGAGCTGCTCGGCTGGGGCTACGGCCCCACGACCGATGTGACGCCCCCCGCACTCGGGATGCTCGTCACCGCGATCGCGGCCCTGGAGCGGCTCGGATATCCCTGCGCCATCGAGGACTTGGAGCCGTACGCCCGCGCGCTGGGGCAGCTCGCCGTCCACGATCTGGATCTGGTGGAGCGGTACGGCGGCACGCCGGACGAACAGGTGGAGGCGGCCGTGGCGCTGACCGTGCTGTACGAGCCGGTGCTGCTCGCCCTGCGCCGGCTGGCGGAGGCGGAGGAGTCGCGCCGCCGGTTCGGCGGGACGTGAGGCCGGGAAGTCGGGCCGGACACGCCGATGGGCCCCCACCGAAGTGGAGGCCCATCGATCTGCGTACCCCCGACCGGATTCGAACCGGCGCTACCGCCTTGAGAGGGCGGCGTGCTAGGCCGCTACACAACGGGGGCGAGGATCTTACGTTTCCGCAGATCCGAGCTGGTCTACCTGGACTCGAACCAAGACTAACTGAACCAGAATCAGTCGTGCTGCCAATTACACCATAGGCCACTGGAACGCAAGCCCCTGAGGGGATCTTGTTCTAGCTTTGCGCTGTCGGTTTCCGGCCTCTCGGCCCGCTCCCCGGCGGCGCAGGAAGAACATTACCTGAAGGTGGACGGGGCTCCAAAACGGCTTTCCGAGCCGAGGATCGCGGGGAGTTCGGTGAGCGAGGCGATCCGGTGCGGTCCGGTGGAGGCGTCACCGCTGGTGTACGCGCCGCCACGGTCGATCCAGACCGACAGCAGTCCGGCGTCGGCGGCGCCCCGTCCGTCGATCTCCGGGTGGTCTCCGACGTACGCGACGAGATGCGGCGGCAGGGCCAGCGCCTCGCACGCCGCGAGGAAGGCGCCGGCCTCGGGCTTGGAGACGCCGAGCTCGGCGGCGCACAGCACGGCCTCGAAGCGGTCGCGCACGCCCAGGACGCGCAGCTTGCGGTCCTGGACGTGGAGGCTGGAGTTGGAGAGCACCGCGTGCCGGTGGCTGGCGGCGAGGACGTCCAGGGCGGGCAGTACGTCCGGGAAGAGGGCCCAGGCGGCCTCGTAGTGCCCGATGTACCGCTCGAACCAGGCCTCGGCCTCGGCGTCGCTGAGCTCTTCGCCGAGAAACACCCGTACGCGGTCCCGCCGCTGCTCCTCGAAGGACACCTCACCGGCGGCGAACCGCGCCCACTGCCGGTCCGTGACCTGCCGCCAGTGCACGAGGGCCTGCTCGACGCTGTCGTACCCGTCGAGCAGGCCCTCGGCCGCCAGGTGCGCGCGCATTCCGGCGCGGTCCGCGGTCGTGTAGTCGAAAAGCGTGTCGTCGACGTCCCAGACCACGGCCTGAATGCTCATGGTCCGACGGTAACCCGGCGACCGCGGGTTCCGGGCAGGTACGGCGAAGGGGCGGCACCCCTTCCGGATGCCGCCCCTTCTGTGCGCTACGCCGTCAGCTTCGCCAGCGCCGCGTCGATACGGGCCAGCGTCTTCTCCTTGCCCAGGACCTCCAGGGACTCGAAGAGCGGCAGGCCGACCGTGCGGCCGGTGACGGCGACCCGGACCGGGGCCTGGGCCTTGCCGAGCTTGAGGCCGTGGGCCTCACCGGCGGCCAGGACGGCCTCCTTCAGGGACTCGGCGGAGTTCCAGTCGGCCGCGTCGAGCTTCTCGCGGGCGGTGCGCAGCAGGGCGTCGGAGCCCTCCTTCATCGCCTTGTTCCAGCTCGCCTCGTCGAAGACCGGCTCCGGCAGGAACAGGAAGTCGACGTTGTCGGTGATCTCGGAGAGGACCTTCAGACGGGTCTGTGCGTGCGGGGCGATGGCCTGCCACTTCACCTCGTCGAAGGCCTCCGGGGCCCACGGGGCGAACGGGGCCTGGAGCCATGGGCGGCAGCGCTCTGTGAAGTCCTTCACATCGAGCAGGCGGATGTGGTCGCCGTTGATCGCCTCGCACTTCTTGAGGTCGAAGCGGGCCGGGTTGGGGTTCACGTCCGCGATGTCGAAGGCCGCGACCATCTCGTCCATGGTGAAGATGTCCTGGTCGGCCGAGAGCGACCAGCCGAGGAGCGAGAGGTAGTTGAGGAGGCCCTCGGGGAGGAAGCCGCGCTCCCGGTAGAGGTTGAGCGACGACTGCGGGTCGCGCTTGGAGAGCTTCTTGTTGCCCTCACCCATCACGTACGGCAGGTGCCCGAACTCCGGGATGCGCTTGGCGATGCCCAGCTCGATCAGCGCCTTGTACAGGGCGATCTGGCGCGGGGTGGAGGAGAGCAGGTCCTCGCCGCGCAGGATGTGCGTGATCTCCATCAGGGCGTCGTCGACCGGGTTCACGAGCGTGTAGAGGGGAGCGCCGTTCGCTCGGACGATCCCGTAGTCCGGGACGTTCTCCGGCGTGAACGTCAGCTCGCCGCGGACCAGGTCCGTGAAGGTGATCGTCTCGTCCGGCATGCGGAAGCGGACGATCGGGGTGCGGCCCTGCGCCTGGTACTCGGCGACCTGCGCGGCGGTGAGCTCGCGGCAGTGGCCGTCGTAGCCGGAGGGCCGGCCGGCCGCGCGGGCGGCCTCGCGGCGGGTGTCCAGCTCCTCCTGGGAGCAGTAGCAGTGGTAGGCGTGGCCGGCGTCCAGGAGCTTCTGGGCCACGTCCTGGTAGATGTCCATGCGCTGCGACTGGCGGTACGGCGCGTGCGGGCCGCCGCCCGCGCCGGAGGCGCTATCGAATGCTGCGGGGCCCTCGTCCCAGTCGAAGCCGAGCCAGCGCATCGCGTCGAGCAGCTGCTCGTAGGACTCCTCGGAGTCGCGGGCCACGTCGGTGTCCTCAATACGGAACACGAACGTACCGCCGGTGTGGCGGGCAAACGCCCAGTTGAACAGGGCGGTGCGGACCAGCCCCACGTGGGGGTTACCGGTGGGCGACGGACAGAAACGTACGCGAACGGGGGAGCCGGGTGCGCTAGCCACGCTTGACAACCTTGTTGGTGAGAGTGCCGATGCCTTCGATGCTGACGGAGACCTCGTCGCCGACAGCGAGGGGGCCGACCCCCGCGGGGGTGCCCGTGAGGATCACGTCGCCGGGGAGCAGCGTCATGGCCTCGGAGATGTTGACGATCAGATCCTCGATCGGGTGGATCATCTCGCTGGTGCGGCCGAGCTGGCGTTGCTGTCCGTTGACGGTGAGCTGGATGGTGAGGTCCGACGGGTCGAGGTCGGTCTCCACCCAGGGGCCGAGCGGGCAGGAGGTGTCGAAGCCCTTGGCCCTGGCCCACTGCTTCTCGCGCCTCTGCACGTCACGGGCGGTGATGTCGTTGGCGCAGGTGTAGCCCAGGATCACGTCCTTGACGCGCTCGCGCGGGACCTCGCGGCACATGCGGCCGATCACGACGGCCAGCTCGGCCTCGTGGTGGAGTTCCTCGGAGAAGGAGGGGTACTGGATCTCGTCGCCGGGGCCGATCACCGAGGTGGACGGCTTGAAGAAGGCGAACGGGGCGTCCGGGACCTCGTTGCCCAGCTCGCGCGCGTGCTCGGCGTAGTTGCGGCCGAAGGCCACGACCTTGTTGGGGAGCACCGGCGGCAGCAGCCGGACCTTGCTCAGCGGGACCTTCGTACCGGAGAGCTCGAAGTCCGCGAACGGGATGCCCTTGATGATGTCGAGGACGAGCTCGTCCGGCTTGTCGCCCTCGACCGCGCCGAAGGCGACGTTCCCGTCGATGGAGAACCTGGCGATGCGCACGGGATGCTTGGCCCCTTGACTGAGCTGGCTGAAGTCTGACGCTCCAGGCTATCTCGGCGGGACCTGTCCGGCGGATCAGGCTGGAGGGAGGAACAGCGGCGTCGCACCGCCCCGGGGCGCAACAGGGCGCCTCGCGCATCGCGAGGCGCCCTGTGTCTGCCTGCCCCTACTCCGCCGCCGCAGCCCCGGCCGGGACGTCCATCAGGACGGTGCGGCGGGGGTTGGCGGTCTGGGTCGGGAGGTCGACGGAGTGCTCCGGGTGATCCGGGGTCTGCAGTTCGTCGGCGTCGTCGAGGTGCGCCAGCGTCGTGCGCCGCGGGTTGGCTATCGTGCGGAACATCATCGTCGTCTTCACGGTTGTACTGAACCCTGTCATGTACGGGGCGCCGGAAGCGCCGGTTGGCAGAAGGTCGCCTCTTGTAAAGCGTCAGGCTAAACATCCGATTCCCACCGGATGGCACGCAGCGCCCTACGGCCGCGTGTGAGTTTGCTCACGAACCCGAGCTCAAACCGGTCAATTCAGGCTGGCAACTCATACCAACGAAACGGACATTGACCCCCTGAAGCCAACATTCCGCTCCTGATCATCGCGACTGGGACACCCGGCCCGTCTCGACGACTCGCTCAGAAATGTCCGCTATAAGGCGGAGGTCGCTCTACGTGTCGTGACGCTCCCCTCACGCGGTGTCACGGATGTCACAGCCTGACCAACTGGCCTTGTTGGAGATCCGGCACTGTGCTGGAATTCCACGGACCGCCGCAGGATCGAGCCGGCGCGCAGGGGGCGCGAAACAGCGCCGAGTGGCGGCGAGAAGGGGGAGTCCAGCGCCGGTCACTCACGACCATCCGGGTGCGCATTCAGGGCGCTCCCGATCGACGCCGACACCGTCCTTCCGTTCGCGGAGGGGCGCCTGGTCCAGAGGTTGCGACGCTAGTGCAGGGACGTTTCAAGAGGGATGGCAGCGCTTCGGCGGAGCCGGAGCCGCACGGCGGGACCGACCGCGGTTCCTCGCCCCAGCACGCCCAGGGCCAGGGCCCGTCCGGTGACGGCGGTGCGCGCCCCGGCGCGTCGGCGCCTTCGGGCACTCCGACGCCCGCTCCGACGGTGAAGCCTCCGCAGGGATCGAGCGGCCCCGGGCCGCGAATAGCCCTGCGCAACTGGCGCATCTCCACCCGTCTGGTGTCGCTGCTCGCGCTCCCGGTGGTCGCGGCCACCTCGCTCGGCGCACTGCGTATCAACCAGTCCATGGACGACATCCAGCAGCTCGACAACATGAAGCTGCTGACGGAAATGACCAAGCAGGCGACCGAACTGGCCGCCGCGCTCCAGGAGGAGCGCGACCAGTCCGCCGGCCCGCTGGCGCACGGCTCGACGGCCAGCGCGAGCACGGTCAAGGGCTTCCAGACCAAGACGGACCGGGCGCTGGAGAACTTCCTCGCCGCCTCGGAGGAGGTCGACTCCGCCAGCAAGGACGGCAACCTCCAGGGCGTCCGCGACAGCCTGGTCGGCCTCGCCCGCGATCTCAACGGCCTCAACGAGATCCGCAGCAACGCCTACGAAGCCGAGGACAACTCCACGCAGACGGTGGAGGCCTACCACCGCCTCATCACGCACCTGCTCGACCTCTCGCAGGACATGGCGGAGGCGACCAGCAACCCCGACATGATCCAGCGCACCCGCGCCCTGTCGGCGTTCTCCTCCGCCAAGGAGTACGCGTCGATCCAGCGCGCGGTCCTCGCGGCGGCGCTGCCCGCGAACAACCGGACGGCCGGCGACCTGTCCGAGAACGACCGCCTGTACGCCGAATCGGCGCTGGAGAGCCAGATCTCCGAGCTGCGCAGCTTCACCAGCATCTACGGCGATGGGGCCGAGGAACTCCTCAAGCCCATCGACCAGAACAACGCGACCATCGAGGCCACCGACACCTACGCAGGCCGCGCGCTGCGGGAGAACGGCCTGGCCGGGTTGGAGAGGCGCTCCTACCGGGACTGGCTGGACGACAGCTCCACCAAGATCCAGCAGATGAAGAACATCGAGCGCACCCTGCTCGAGGACATGGAGCAGAAAGCGCGCGAGCTGCGCAGCGAGTCGGAGCGCGAGGCGATCATCTCCGGTGCGCTGATCCTGCTCGTGCTCGGCGTGTCGCTGGTCGGCGCCTTCGTGGTGGCCCGGTCCATGATCCGCTCGCTGCGCCGCCTGGAGGACACCGCGACGAAGGTCGCCCAGGACCGGCTGCCCGAGCTGGTCAAGCAGCTGTCCGAGTCCGACCCGCAGGACGTGGACACGTCCGTGGAGTCGGTCGGTGTGCACTCCCGCGACGAGATCGGCCGAGTGGCCGCGGCGTTCGACGACGTGCACCGCGAGGCGGTCCGCCTCGCCGCCGAGCAGGCCCTGCTGCGGGGCAACGTCAACGCGATGTTCACCAACCTCTCGCGTCGCTCCCAGGGTCTGATCCAGCGCCAGCTGTCGCTGATCTCCGAACTGGAGTCCCGTGAGGCGGACCCGGACCAGCTGGCCTCGCTGTTCAAGCTGGACCACCTCGCCACCCGTATGCGCCGTAACGGCGAGAACCTCCTCGTCCTCGCGGGTGAGGAGCCCGGCCGACGCTGGACCCGCCCGGTCCCGCTGGTCGACGTGCTCCGCGCCGCCGCGTCCGAGGTGGAGCAGTACGAGCGCATCGAGCTGGCCGCGGTGCCGACCACCCAGGTCGCCGGCCGCGTGGTCAACGACCTCGTGCACCTGCTCGCCGAGCTGCTGGAGAACGCCACGTCGTTCTCCTCGCCGCAGACCAAGGTCAAGGTCACCGGTCACGCCCTGCCCGACGGCCGGGTGCTGATCGAGATCCACGACACCGGTATCGGCCTCTCGCCCGAGGACCTCGCCCAGATCAACGAGCGGCTCGCCTCGCCGCCCACCGTGGACGTCTCCGTCTCCCGGCGCATGGGTCTGTTCGTGGTCGGCCGGCTGTCGCAGCGGCACGGCATCCGGATCCAGCTGCGCCCGTCCGACTCCGGTGGTACGACCGCGCTGGTCATGCTGCCCGTCGACGTCGCCCAGGGCGGCAAGAAGCCGCAGGGCAAGCCCGGTCAGGGTGGCGCCGGTGGCCCGGCCGCGGCGCAGGCTGCCGCCGGTGTGGCCGCGGCCCGCCGTGGCAACGGCGGTTCGCTGGGCGCCGGTGCGCCCGGTGGCGGGGGCCGGCTCGGTGCCGGTCAGGGGCCGCGGGCCGAGCTGCCGGGCCGGGACTCGGGTGGGCGTCCGGGGGCTCCGGGCGGCGCACGCGGACCGCAGACTCCCCCGGCGCCCCAGCAGGGCCGGCCCGCCCCGGCGGGTGCCCAGGCCTCCGGTGCGCCGCAGGGCCAGGACGGCCGCGGCAACGTGCCGCCGCAGCGCGGCGACGCGGGCGCGGGTACCGAGCGCGGCCGGCGTGGACGTCAGCCGCAGCTGCCGCCGCGCGGTGGCGCACGGGCCGAGCTGCCGGGCGGCAACCAGCAGTCCCGGCCGAGCTGGAGCGACGAGAACGCCCAGCCGCCGGTGCCGCGCGCCGCGCTGGACACCCCGCGCGGCCACGAGGAGCCGGACGTCTCGCAGACGGCCCGGATGCCCCGCGTGGACGACCGCCAGGGCCCCGGCTCCACCGCCGAGATGCCGGCGGTTCCGCGGATCGACGACCGCCAGGGCCCCGGTGCCCCGAACGGCCAGCAGAACGGCGGCCAGTTCGTCCGCCCGGACGTCTTCGGCGCGCAGAACGGCCCGAACAGCTCGTCCACCACGGGGCAGTTCGCCGCACCTCAGGCGCACGACAACGGCTCCACCGGCCAGTTCCCGGCGCCCCAGGCGTACGGCAACGGCTCCACGGGGCAGTTCCCGGTTCCTCCCGCACCTCAGGCTCCCCAGGCTTACGACAACGGGGCTACCGGCCAGTTCTCCACGCCGGGCCACGACGGCTCCTCGACCGGGCAGCACGCGCTGCCCGGCGGCCACCAGAACCCCTCGGGTCCGGGCCAGTACGAGCGGCCGCAGGGCGACTTCGGTGCCCAGCGGCCCCCGGCCCCGCAGCGTCCGCAGCAGCGGCCCGCCCGCCCGGAGCCGGAGGCGCTGCCGCCGGCCTCGGGTCCTGGTGACGGTCGTACGCCGCTGTACGACACGCTGGAGACCAACTGGTTCCACGGCCAGCAGGGCCAGCAGCCCCAGCAGGGTCAGCAGCCCGAGCCGCAGCGCCGGCCCGACCGGCCGCAGGGCAACGGCTCCGCACCGGCCCCGCGCCAGCCGCAGGCCTCCGCGGCCCCTCAGCGTCCCGCCGCCACCTGGCGCAGCTCGCCGAACGACGATCTCGTCCGGCAGGCGGAGCGCGTCCGGCAGCCGGCCGCGGGCGGTGTCACCACCTCCGGTCTGCCGCGCCGGGTGCCCCGGGCGAACCTCGTCCCGGGCACTGCTCAGCAGCAACCGCACCAGAGCGGTCCGCAGGTCTCGCGTGCGCCCCAGGACGTGCGCGGCCGGCTGACCAACCTCCGTCGGGGTATCGCACAGGGCCGTCAGGCCGGGTCCGGCCAGACGGGCAGCTTCCCGAGCCCCACTCACCAGCAGGAGCGTTAGTTGAGTCCGATGAGCCAGGCGGCACAGAACCTGAACTGGTTGATCACCAACTTCGTGGACAACACCCCCGGGGTGTCCCACACCGTCGTCGTGTCCGCCGACGGACTCCTCCTGGCGCTGTCGGAGGGCTTTCCGCGCGACCGGGCCGACCAGTTGGCGGCGGTCGCGTCGGGGCTCACCTCGCTGACGGCCGGGGCCTCCCGGATCTTCGAGGGGGGCGACGTGGCACAGACCGTTGTGGAGATGGAGCGAGGTTTCCTCTTCCTCATGTCCATCTCGGACGGCTCGTCCCTGGCCGTTCTCGCACATCCCGACTGCGACATCGGTCTCGTCGGCTACGAGATGGCGCTGCTGGTCGACCGCGCGGGCGCGGTGCTCACGCCCGACCTGCGCGCCGAACTGCAAGGAAGTCTGCTCCACTAGCGATCCCGGATCCACCCGTCTCACCAAATCACCGTCCGGCCGCCACAATCCCCCCACCGGCCCCCGTCAGACGGCACGACTGACCAACTTGCTGTCCCGCCCGGAGGATTCATGACCCCGCCCACCGCCTCTCATGATCCGTACACAGATCCGTACGGGGACGAGGGCGACCAGCCGCTGGTACGTCCGTACGCGATGACCGGCGGCCGGACCCGGCCGCGCTACCAGCTCGCCCTCGAGGCACTGATCAGCACGACGGCCGACCCGGCAGCGCTCATGGGGCTGCTCCCGGAGCACCAGCGCATCTGCCATCTGTGCCGCGAGGTGAAGTCGGTCGCCGAGGTGTCGGCGCTGCTCGCCATGCCGCTCGGAGTGGCCCGGATCCTCGTCGCGGACCTCGCCGAGGCCGGGCTCGTGGCCGTCCACCAGCCGGGCGGCGACGAGAACAACGGCGGTGCTCCGGACGTGACACTGCTCGAAAGGGTGCTCAGTGGACTTCGCAAGCTCTGAACCGAGAGGCGCCACCACATCGGCGAAGATCGTGGTGGCGGGCGGCTTCGGCGTGGGCAAGACCACGTTCGTCGGCGCCGTCTCGGAGATCAACCCGCTGCGCACGGAGGCCGTCATGACGTCCGCGAGCGCGGGCATCGACGACCTCACGCACACCGGGGGCAAGACCACCACGACGGTGGCCATGGACTTCGGCCGTATCACCCTGGACCAGGACCTGATCCTGTACCTGTTCGGTACCCCGGGCCAGGACCGCTTCTGGTTCATGTGGGACGACCTGGTGCGCGGCGCCATCGGCGCGGTGGTGCTGGTGGACACGCGCCGGCTGGCGGACTGCTTCCCGGCCGTGGACTACTTCGAGAACAGCGGTCTGCCGTTCGTCGTCGCTCTCAACGGCTTCGACGGCCAGCAGCCGTACCAGCCCGACGAGGTCCGCGAGGCACTCCAGATCGGCCCGGACACCCCGATCATCACCACCGACGCCCGGCACCGGGCGGACGCCAAGTCCGCGCTGATCACGCTGGTCGAGCACGCTTTGATGGCCCGGCTGAAGTAGCACTCAAATCGGCAGCGCCGTACGGCAGTTGCCGTAGGCATATGGGGACGGACGCTGAAGCCGGCTGTGGCCTTTGACACGGTCGGCTTCGGTGTTCATAACGTTTCGGCAGAGGAATCGGGTGGCACCGCCACGCGTCGCGGTCGACTGGTGTCGCTGCGCGCACAAAAGCCCCGTCATTTGACGGGGCTCGCTCTTTATGACCGTTTTATCTGGGGCCTGGATCGCTCGGAATCCCCGTCATCCCATGTTTGGAAGAGCGCAGGTCGACGTGCTGGAATGCCTGAAC
>NZ_JBQQCE010000016.1:0-42061 GCF_052245645.1 Streptomyces sp. KR55
CTCCTCACCACTCTGGTGCGCGGCCTGCGGAAAGTACGGGAACAGATCGGGGTTGCTGGCAATCCAGTCCGCGACGATCACCAGCGCCGACAACAGCACCTGCACCGGCTGCGGCAACTTCACCGACCGCCAGTCACCCAGCCGCCCCGCCGCCCCGAACTCCTCGGCACACGCCTCCAGCAGCTCCTCCTGGACCCGCAGCCACAACGCCCGGCTTGCCCCCGGCGTACGCAGGAGGTCCTCACGGTCGTCGAGCCCCTTGATCTGCCCGTGCTCCGGCGGCACTCCGTGATGCCCGCCCACCACGACCGCGAACTGCCCCGACTGCCGCACCGTGAACCCGTACCGCTCCTCCAGCCACTCGGCCAGCAGCAACTGCCCGGCCAGCCCGTGCGGAGCCATCCGGCGCTCGGTCCCCCACTGCCGCTGAGTCTTCATCTCCAGGCCCTGCTCGTGCATCGCATACGCGAGCTCTTCGACCTGGCAAGCAAACGCCGGCGTCGCCTTCCCGATGTCGTGCACCCCCGCCAGCCACACCGCCAGACGACGCCCATCGTCCAGCCCGCCCGGCAGCACCCCCGAAATCAGGGCCCGTACGTTGTCCGGCAGCCACTGATCCCACAACAGCCCCGCCACCGCGGCGCTGTCCTCCATGTGCCGCCACAGCGGAAGCCATCCGTGACTGTCCCGATCATGCTTGGCCCACACCGCCCGGGCTGGGGCCTGAAGCCGCGACAGCAGGTCAGTGCCAGAACTTCCCCCACTAGTCATGCAAGATGACTACACGTAAACCGGCGCCCATTCGGCCAAATTACGGAAGCGGGCCCCAACTGGAGCTGGTGCAGGCGCCCAGTGCTCCACAAGCACGCTTGAGGCGTATGGTGATCTGTCCGCCACAAGCAACACCACGAAACTGGACGCAACGTATGCCCCATTTGCCGGAATCGGCGAAAGCGTGTGAATCCTGGCTCCTGGAACGATAGACCCACAGGTCAGGCAGTCTGCTCCCCGCACCCGCGGGGATGGTCCCGGTCCGGTGATCCCGTCATCATGGCCTCAGCCCTGCTCCCCGCACCCGCGGGGATGGTCCCTGCACGCCGGGCCAGCCGTGGCAGGTGGGCGTCTGCTCCCCGCACCCGCGGGGATGGTCCCGCGCCGACCGTCGACCGGCTGGCCGCGTCGATCTGCTCCCCGCACCCGCGGGGATGGTCCCCACCCCGCCGACACACAACCGGACAGGAAAGACTGCTCCCCGCACCCGCGGGGATGGTCCCTGGCTCGGCGACGCCGCTCTGGTGTGGGGTGTCTGCTCCCCGCACCCGCGGGGATGGTCCCGGCTGGCCGGAGACTTCGCGCGGGACCTGCACCTGCTCCCCGCACCCGCGGGGATGGTCCCGTGAGCCTGTGGCCAGGGCTTTTCGAAGTCTGCTGCTCCCCGCACCCGCGGGGATGGTCCCGCTCCCCGCGCTACGAGATCTGGGTGGGACGTCTGCTCCCCGCACCCGCGGGGATGGTCCCGCCCAGGCCTGCAAGGGCCAGGCGGTCGAGGTCTGCTCCCCGCACCCGCGGGGATGGTCCCCGACCGGTGGCGGAATCATCAGGGGATGATCCTGGCAAGCTGTAGGGTCAACCGCCAGTTCCGAGACTGCCTGACTTGCATTGTGGTCCGTCGCTGGTCCGTGATCCACCGTCTCCACAGCGCGATCGGAGACACCCCGACTCCACTCAACTCGGGGCAGGCCGGAGCCTCCACCGATCCCGGAGCGGTTCAGGCTATCTCGTGACTCATCGGTTCTCTCACTGGGGTGGAAGGGGCGGCGACAGCAGAGTGGGAGCGGCGGGCACCCGTGGGGGCGCAGGCTGACGGTGGCTGGAGGAACGATCAAGCGAGGCACCTTGCGTCGCTGCGCTCGCCGTCGGTGGCCGACTAGAACTTGATCCCGCTGATCATCTGGGCGAGGCTCGTTACGGCCTGCGAGATCGTCGGCGCGATCGAGGAACTGGCGAGGTAGAAGCCGAACAGCGTGCAGACGACGGCATGCCCCGCCTTCAGCCCGCCCTTCTTGATCAGCAAGAACGTGATGATGGCCAAGAGGACGACGGCTGAGATGCTAACTGCCATACGACGACCCCCAGTTGTGCGCGACGGCGGACCGCGTCACGGAGAGTCCGTGAAGGAGGGCGGCGCTGTCGGTGCACACGTGCTTACCGTCGGGGGGAAGCAGCCAGACCCCCAGACAGGTGGAGTACGCGGACCCCTGCCTGTCGATTGAGCACACCCACATGCCCGTACGGCACATGGTTTGTGGGGCGTGCCACCGGTACGCCGTGTCCGGTTCAACCGGAATGTGAATGAAGGAATGCGCCTGGCAACAGAGAACCGGCCCCACAGGGAGCCCCCATTTTCGGACACTCTCGATCGCTCGTAATCCGACGAAGAGCCCTGCCTGCACGACATCGACCGCGCCGAGTCGCAGCAACGGGTGCGCCGTGAGCTGGACTCTCCACGGGAGTTCGGTCTGCGTGGATGCCAATGGCGACTCCTGTAAGAGATGGAGGCCGTGCCGCTGCTGCCAGCCGTGAGGCGGCCGCACGACATCCGTGGTCGACTGCTGGGTGGTGGGTGGATCAGGGGTGGCCTCAACTCGGCCTGGCGCGGCAATCACCGGGAAGCTCCTGTACGTGCGGACGCACTGATTGAGCCACCTGACCAAGTGACTGCTGTCACAAGGGCGTTGGCTGGTCCCCAAGCCTGTTTACTGAAAGGCGATTACGCACATTCCGAGGGTGATATCACTCAGGTGATTCCGGTTCCGGAAGTGCCGGTGAGCCGCTCACATAGGGAGGCAAAGAGTGCTCCAGCAGGCGCGGCGACATTGCGATCGATGCGGCTGCTCCCTAAGCCAGTACAACACGGACACACTCTGCGCCGCTTGCACTCGCTCTCGAGCATGGGCGAGACACACTCCCACGGTCCCCCAGAGTGTCTGGTTCGACCCCGAAGTGCAGAGTGCGCTCGCGGCCTGGGACTTTGGCAGGGCTAGCCGCCTGATCCGGCAGCGCGGTGGCCTCCGCCAAGAAGACATGGCCCAACTCACCGGTTTGAGCCAGGCGTTCCTCTCCATGCTGGAATCAGGCCGCCGTCGCCTCGCCAACATCGACAAGATCATCGAGTTCCTGAAAGGCCTGGGCGCACCCGCCAACCTGGTCTCGCTTCCGCTCGCACATGCCCCCGCTCCGGCAGCAGAGCAGCCGGCTGCCCCGTTCGCCGGAGACGTTGATCCCACCTTGCCCTGGACCGCGGCCCGTATGGTGGCAGCACTGGATACAGCGGTGGGAGGCAGTGCGATGGACCGCTGACGATTCCTCACCACCAGTGGCGTCGCTCTCACCGCATTCGTCAACGCGTGGGACACCGCAGAAGCAGAACCGCTCCGCCGAGCAGCGGAGGGAAGCCGCCTCACCAATGACCTGCTCGACGCCCTCCAGCGCACCACCGACAACCTGCGGACCATGGACGCGAGCGACGGCAGCGGCACCCTGACAAGTCTCGGAAACCGTCACCTCCAGTTCCTCAAACACCTCCTGGAGGAAACGTCCTACGGCGAGGCGACAGGACGGCGGCTCGCGGCGATCATCGCGGACACCGCCACGCAGACCGGATGGTTCGTCTTCGACTCCGGCGACCGTGACCGCCCGCTCAGCTACCTCTATGCAGCCCTCCGCGCTGCGAAAGCGTCACACGACGTACGTCTCGGCGCCGGCGCCCTGTCCTACATAGCCATCCACGGGTACTCCACCGGAGCCCCACACCATGCCGTCGCCGCGGCACAGCAAGCACGCGACAAGATCAAGAAATTCGGCACGCCCGCACTCGAAGCGATGCTCCTGACCAGGCAGGCCCGCGGACACGCCAAACTCGGCGAACGCCAAGCGGCCCTCGCCGCACTCGGAAGAGCCGCTGAACTCTGCGCACAGGGGCGTTCCGACCACGACCCGCACTGGCTGTACTGGATCAACGAAGGCGAGATCCACGGACAGACCGGCAGCTGCCACCTCGACCTCGGCGACCCGCGCAACGCCGTCGCCAGCTTCACAAAGGCCCGAGAGGCGCTCAACCCCACCGACCACCGAACCAGGGGACTATTCCTCTCGCGCGCCGCAACCGCCCACATCGAGCAGGGCGATCTCGAAGCCGGATGCGCCACAGCGCACGAGGTCCTCGACCTTGCCGAAAAGCTTCAGTCAGCCCGACTCAACAGCCACGTCACGAGCATGATCCAGCAACTCCACCCCGTCACGCACAACCCGTACGCTCAAGACGTACTGGAGCGATACGCCGCCTTGACGGCAACAGGGAGCTGAACTTGACCGACACCAGGCAGATCCTCGTGCTGTGGGACATCGACCGCACTCTGCTGTACGTCGGCGACATCGACCGGCAGGTCTACCGGGAAACCTTCGCCGAGATCGTCGGCCGTCCCGCAGAGCATCTTCCGGCCCGGGGCACCGGGGTGACCATGCCCCTCGCAATTCGATCCCTCCTCCTGGACAACGGCGTCCCCGAGACTGAGGTCCCCTCCCTGCTGCCGCGCATGGTCGAACTCTTGCCGCAGCGCCTCGCCGCGCACACCGGAGATCTGCGCGAGCAAGGCGTCCTCCTACCTGGTGCTGTGTCCGCTCTCAAGACCGTGCACACGCAACCGGGCCTCGTTCCGACCGTCGTTACGGGCAACCTCAAGCCCAACGCGCTGCTGAAGCTGGAAGCGTTCGATCTCGCCGGGTTCCTGGACACAGAGATCGGCGGGTACTCCTCCGACAACGATCACCGTCCAGCCCTCGTCAGCGTCGCGCAGCAGCGAGCTCAGGCCAAGCACGGAGCAGGCTTCACACGCTCGAACACCGTCATCATCGGCGACTCTCTCGAAGACGTCCGTACGGGCCTTGAGGGCGGCGCTCCCGTCATCGGAGTCGCCTCCGACAAGACCTCCGCCGACGAGCTGCAGTCGGCCGGAGCCGACGTCGTACTCGAAAGCCTGGAAGACGTCCCGAAACTCCTGGATGCGATCACAGCAGTGACCCGCGAACAAGACTGACCGCCCCGTAGAACCCCTCACCTGCCCGTATCACATGCGTGATACGGGCTCGACAGCCCCCGCACATACGCTGGCGTGCGCAGACGAGGAACGGGGGTGCGATGAGGAAGAATGCTCGGGCATGCGCCGACTGCGGCTGCCGACTGAGCCGGTACAACCAGGAAGACCGCTGTGCGGCATGCTCCCGCGACCGGCGGCCGGACGCCGGCCACGGACCCAGCATCCCAGACCAGGTCTGGCTTGACCTGGATATTCAAAGTGCCATTGTCCACTGGGACTTCGGCCTCGCAAGCCGCCTCATCCGCGAGAGAGCGGGCCTCCGGCAGGACGACATGGCGTTCATGACCGGACTCAGTCAGAGCTTCCTGTCGATGCTCGAAGCCGGCAGCCGACGCTTAACGAACCTCGAAAAGGCCGCACGGTTTCTCCAAGGCCTTGGAACCCCCGACGCCCTGCTCGCCCCACCATTCCGCGAACACTCAGCGCCCCCTGCACTCGCTCGGGCCTCGTACTCCAGGCCCTGTCCGGATGACATCGGGCCGACAAAACACGACGCCCCGGACCTCGACGACCTGGCGGCGCAGGCAGCGGTGCAGTCGCTGCGCTTCGCGGACGAGATCACGAACACCAACGTGAGCGATGTCGAACTTGAGGGACTTGAGTCCACGCTTACACGGATCGCGAGCGACTACGTCCACGCTCCGCTCCACCGGATCTTCACCGACCTCGTCACGACACGAGACCACCTCTTCACGCTGCTGAACGGCCGCCAGCCACTGGGCCAGGCCCGAGAACTCCTTCTCCTCGCTGGCACGAGTTGCCTCCTGCTCGCGCATGCATCACAGAACCTCGGCGACGAAGACGCCGCAATCGCACAGCTCCAAGCCGCCTGGACATTCGCGGAGCAGGCCAACCACGACGACCTGCGGGCCTGGGTCAAAGGCACAGCCGCACTCATCGCGGAGTGGTCCACTCGACGGCAGACAGCCCTTGACTACACACGTCAGGCGATCCAACTGGCGCCCGGTGGGGAGACACGCATCAGGATCGCGGCAATCGAAGCCAGGGCGGCGGCACGCATCGGAGACCGAACCACGGCCATGGCCGCCCTCGAGGACCTCCAACGCGCCCGAGACCAGAAAGCGACCCCTGACGCGCTCACCCGGTTCGGAGGGCTCCTCACGTTTCCCGAGGCGAAGCAGCAGTACTACATCGGAGGAACCTTCGCCCTCCTCGGGGAGTACCAGCGAGCCGAACAGCACGCTGCCGCAGCCATCAAACTGTACGAGAGCGGGCCCCAGGAGCAACGGTCATACGGTGACGAGGCCCTGGCCCGCCTCGATATCGTCGCCGCACGCATAGCGGCAGGAGAAATCGAAGAAGCCGGAGAGCAACTCACCTCCATCCTCGAACTCCCTGCGGACCAGCGGATCCGGCAGATCGGCGACGCTGTGCAAGCAGTGACTACGCTGCTGGAGGAACCGCGGCTCGCTCGCAGCCCGCTCGCCCGTGAGCTTGCGGACGCGACACGCGGCTACCAGGCGATCGACACCCGAACGGAAGCCCTCACCCCATGACCCTGACGGTCTCCCCAGAGTCCGCCGCGCGCATGGCCTGCCGGGCGTCAGGCCTGGCCGACCAATCGCTCACCCAACTCCACGAACATGCCACCTCAGTGTTCTTGCTCGCTGCAGAAGGCGTAGTCGTTCGCGTTAGCCCTGCCTCCCAGCAGCAGAGGCTCGAGACCGCCGTCTCCCTGACACGCTGGCTCGTCGCGAACGACTTCCCAGCCACAGAACCTATGGGCATTCCACAGCCAGTGGCGTACGCCCCCTACATCGTGACGTTCTGGCGGCACTACCCTCAGCCTGCGAACGGTGCACCACGTGCGGGATGGCTGGGCGAGCTGCTTCGTGCCTTCCACGCCCTGCCGTCACCCCCGCTGGCCCTCCCGCGGTACCAGCCGCTCGCCTCGCTCAAGAGCACCGTGGAATCCAGCACCCACCTGGAGGCAGGCCGGCGAGCGTGGCTGACTGCGAGGCGAGAAGAACTCCTTGACGAGTACGAACAGCTTGACTTCCTGCTAGGCAGCGGCCACATCCACGGAGACGCGTATCCGGGCAACACTCTGTGGGCCCATCAGGGCGTCCGACTCGGCGACTGGGACGAAGCAGCCTTCGGGCCCCGTGAGATCGACCTGGCAAACACCTTTCAAGGGGTCCGTTTCGGGCGCACCACTGAAGAACTTGACGAATTTAGCCATCAGTACGGATGCGACATCAGGCAGTGGCCCGGACTTCGCGTTCTCTGCGAAATCCGCGACCTACACACCCTCGGTTCCTATATCCGCCGTGCAGATCGCGGAGATACTGCTGCCGCGCAGCAACTGTCGCATCGCATTGAGACCCTCAGAAACCGCGACTTCCAAGCGCAATGGAAGGCTGCCTGACGTACCACGCCCTCGGACACGTGAGCGATCGTCATGCGGCCGTCGTCGTGGACACCAACTCGACGACGTCGCCCGCGCAGCCCCACGACAGGGTGACGCCACTGCCGCCGTGCCCGTAGTTGTGGACCACCGTGACGCCGTTCTCGTGGCGCTCCGCCTCGACCCGGACGGCAGATCGTGTCGGCCGGGCCCCCACTCGGTTGGCGATCACGGGTGCCTTCGCCAATGCAGGCACGATCTCAGCGCACCGCTCCACAATGGCCCGGGCCGCTTCAGGATCCTCGTGGAGGTCTGCTTCTCCGTCGATCGCGGTTCCGCCGAGCACAATGGTGTCGCCGTGCGGGTAGATGCACAGGAGATCGGACGACAGGCCCGTGTCTTCGGAGAAGAACTCTGTGACTCCTGGGTTCTTCACCACGACATGCTGGCCGCGGATCGGTCGGAGGTCTGAGTCTCCGGCGAGGTCTCCGCCTCCCAGCCCCGCGCAGTTCACGATCACGGAGGCGCCTTCGATCTCATCCAGTGAACGGATCGTCCCGCGCTGAACGACCCCGCCCGCGCTTCGGAAGCGGTTCAGCAGGTACTGCAGGTAGACCGGCATGTCGATGAGCGGCACGGTGAACCTGTAGCCGTTGGTGAATCCGGTGGGCAGTTCCTCCGACGTGCAGATGCGGAAGTCGGGCAGCAGGCTGCTCCAGTCCGGCGCCGACGCATGGGTCCGGGCGGCCTCGATCCCGCTCACCATGTGCACCCCGGTCTCGGGATCGTCGGCCAAGGCCTCGAAGGTGTGGAGGGAAGCGAGACTCCATTCGCGGACCCGGGCCCGCGGCTCGACCAGATAAGGCCCCCACATCGCGCCGGCTGCCAGCGATGTCACGCCAGGAACATCCTCCGCCACGAGGCGCACGGGAAACCCTGCTTCGAGGAGCGCAATCCCTGTGGTGAGGCCGGAGACGCCTCCGCCGATGATGACGATCGTCCGCTCTGCTGTCATGCCTCGACCGTATCCGCCTGACCAGGCCCTGTTCCGGCATATATCCGAAGGCCCTCCTCCAGCTCAGGCAGGAACGTCTTTACGTGCGGGTTCCTCTGCCGTCGGCGTAACTCGACAGCCAGCTGCTGGAGAAGCCCTGTGCTGCGGGGGGAGCGGACTGTTTCCAGGCGTGCGACGGCGGTCCTCGCGATCTCGATGGAGCGTTCCATCTCGCCTGAGGTGCTGTAGCCCAGGGCGAGCCAGGCGCCTTCGAACAGGGCTCTCCGTTGGCTCGGGTCTCCGTTGCTGACCATGTGAGCCCCGGTCTCCAGGAGATCCTGCCCGCGCCGCATGAGCCGACGACCGGTCGACTGTTGTCCCTCGCGGAAGGCTGAGCGCCCCAGGTTGATCATCGAGTAGCCGGTCTGGCACTCCAAGTGGTTCGACGTGAGGAAGTACATCCACCGTGGTTCGACTTCGTTTCCCGCTCGTGTCTCGATCAGTTCTCGGGCGAGCCAACTGGTCCGCTCGAACTCTGCCGCCTGCCCGGCGGCCGCGTATCCGTGCGCCAGGCGGGAGAGGACTGACGCCCGGACGCTTGCCGTTCCGCCATCGCTTGCTCGTCGAGCGGCTTCGCCCAGGGTGATCGCGTCGTCGGGATGGTGCCGGCTGGCTGCTTGAAAGGACATGTCGGCGAGGATGTGCGCGCACAGCTGTCGGTCGTTGACCTGGTGCGCTGCTCTGAGAGCCGTAACGAAATACCGTTGAGCGAGACCGTGATTGGCGGAGTCGAAGGCCATCCAGCCGGCGAGTTGCCCGATCTCGGCGAAGGCACGGATCAACCGGGCGGTTGCATCCTCGGAGAATCCGCCCTCACGCAGCAGGAGACCGACGGCGCGGAACTGCGCTCCGACGTACGGGAGGTGCCGCGCGCCGCCGTTCGCGTCGTCGAGGAGTTGCAGCAACGGCAGGTTCTGCTCGACCTGGGCGACGAGAGGGTCGGAGGCCTCGCTGTCTGTGATCCTCGGCGTGAAGGTGCCTCGTCCTGCCACTCCGTCGAGGTATTGAGAGATCGCCGCGAGCAGCCCTGCCCCCGAGATGGCCAGGAAGCGGCGGCGGTCGACAAGCCCGCCAAGCACCCAGTCCTCCACGATCTGATCAAGCCCTTTGACGGTCCATGGGTGTTCCAGGTTCGCATCCGCGGGCAGCAGCAGGGGAGTGTCGGGGGCCCTGCCCTGCCACAGTTGCTCCAAGGAAACCGGTCGGCCGAGTTCGTATGAGAGAACGTGGGCCGTCATCGCGGGCAAGGGGGAGCGCGGTACACCTCCGGCGTCTCGCCAGTGGTAGGGCGCAGTCTCGGCGACCGTCCCGGCTCCGAACACGCGGTTCAGCTTTCGGGCAAGAGCTTTGGGGCTCCACCCGAGCTCCTCCAGGAGCGCCGACAGCACCTCGTTGTGCCCCCTGGCTGCTTTCGACACTCCCAGCCTCCTCTCTCCGTTGCACGTACTACGTGCTCCCGCTCGGGCATTCCCAGGTTTCGGCCCAATGATCAACCCGTCGGAAAGTTGACCGAGTTGACCGCTTGATGGTCTGCGCTGAGCCCCCATGGATCCGGTGTTCTAGTGCTTCGGGCTACGAACTGGCCTCAGCGCCCAGATCAGGCAGGGACACCGGCTCGGGGCCCGAGCGTGAAGCAGGACACCCCGTCCGCAAGGAGTGAGCGTCTGTGCTGGCCGGACAAACCATCGAGACACGACCTCCAGGTTCCGGCCGCCTGTGCGCTGATTGCGGATGCCGCCTGAACCGGTACAACGACGGCCGGCGCTGCTTCGCCTGCAGCCGCAACGCTGCCATGCCGGAGGCATCCGCACCGGCGATCCCACAGGACATCTGGGATGACCGCGAAGTGCAGCAAGCCCTGGTCTCCCGTGACTTCGGTTCCCTGTGCTTACGCATCCGCGAATTGACATCGATGCGGCAAGACGACCTGGCGCTGATCACAGGGCTCAGCCAGCCCTACCTCTCGATGCTGGAATCTGGCCAGCGCAAGTTGACCAACATTGACAAGATCGTCACCCTCCTGGACGGCATGAACGTGCCCACGGTGCTGACGGGGCCGATGCTTCGCACTCCAAACCGCGCCACTTCACCTGGAACCCAATCACCGGGACCCTCCGAGAACCCGCAAATCCGGTATACGCCATAGCGTCCCTGTGGGATATCACAACCGTGATGTTTGGCAGTCGAAACGTGCTAGGGGAACCGGGAACGGGAACTCGGTGGTGTTGCAGATCCGGTTGCTGAATCCATATTGCTGCAGTGATATCACTCGCGGAATGTTCCCGATCCTCATTGTGCGGAAAGCTACTCGCCGCACAGTCCTTCAGGACTCTGCACGCAGCAACACCGATCGTCGTCAAGAAAAGAGCACTCGAAGGGAGAGAACATGCCGACCCCTCGTCGGACCAAGAACGACCACCTGCTCTACGCCGACGTCGTCGACTCCAAGACGAAGGCTGGCGTCTGGATGGGTGAGCGCGATGCCTTCCAGGCCAAGCAG
Organism: Streptomyces sp. KR55; assembly: GCF_052245645.1. Lineage (NCBI taxonomy): Bacteria > Bacillati > Actinomycetota > Actinomycetes > Kitasatosporales > Streptomycetaceae > Streptomyces > Streptomyces sp. KR55. The sequence goes on from NZ_JBQQCE010000016.1 coordinate 11,079, forward strand.
GCCGAGATCCTGGAAGCGGTGAAGGACAAGGCGGACTGGGTCCCGGTCGAGAACGCGATCATGGTGGTCAGCACCGAGCCCGCCGGCATCACGATCATCGCCTCGAACCCCACCCTCCCCGGCGTGATCGTCCTCGCCGACGGCGGCTCGCCGGAGGCCTCGGCGCAGCTGCAGGCCACCGGCGAGGAGCTCGTCCGCAAGGTCATGGCCGAGCGCGGCATCGTCGAAGAGGAAGCCGCGTAACACCGTGACCTCCTCACAGCTCCTGTGGGGGAAGTACATCCAGTACGTCCGGGACGGCGAGGGCGCCCTCCTCGACCCGGTCACGCTGGACAGTGTGTACCTCGACCGCGGGGAGGTCACCGACCTCTCCGCGGTTCCCCCGACCGCGACACACAAAGCTCTCGCAGAGCTCGGCTTCACGCCCGACAGCCCCGACGTCGATCAGCGTGAAGCACTCCGCAGCCGACTCCACCAACTCGGCCTGAACCCAGTCCCCGTACGGATCAGCGGCCTGCGCGTCGTCCTCACCGACGCCTGCAACATGAAGTGCAGCTACTGCTTCGTCGAGACCAACACCGGCAAGCCGGACATGACCGAACAGGAAATCGCCGACGGCCTCACCTACCTTTTCGAGGCGAACACTGGCCGCGACGAGGTAGCCATCCAGTGGTTCGGCGGCGAACCGACAACCCGGTTCGACCTGATGCAGTACGGGGACACCCTCGCGGACTCCCTCGCCGAGCAGTACGACGTCAAACGAGTCCGTCGAACAGTCGTCACCAACGGCGCCCGCATCACCAACGCCATGATCGACCATTTCGCCCGCTACCAGTACGGCGTCGGCATCTCCATCGACGGACCACCCGCCATCAACGCCGAGCACCGGCGACTCCTGGGAGGGCAACCGGCTGACAACAGGATCCAGCGCAACGTCCGTCGACTCCTCGACGCAGACGGCGTCCACGTGGGCTGCAACCTCACCCCTACGTCCGCGAACATCGGCCGCCTGGCCGAAACCGTCAGCTGGATCATCGACCACCTCGGGCTGAAGTTCATCTACGCCAACACCCCGATACCCACCAGCGGACGCTGGACGGTCAAGGGCAGAGAACTGGCTCAAGAGCTGTACCAGGCACGCCTTGCCGCCCTCGGACGTGGCGCCATGATGTTCTCCGTCCTCGACCGGGCATTCCAGGCCCTCGACCGGCGCCGCCCCATGCTCTTCGACCACATGCAGAGTGACCGGACCTTGAACGTCGCCCTGCTCCCCGGCAACCGAGTCAGCCTCTGCGACATCAACTTCACCGCGCCCTCCTTCCTGCACACCCTCGACGAGCTGCGAGCGGACCCGAACCTGCTCGGTGGCATCGCCAAGAACGTCGCCCCCATCCCCGAATGCGGGCAGTGCCCGGCCCTTGCGATCTGCGGTGGGCCTTCCCGCAATGAACAACTCCTCATCGGCGGAGACCGACCTGACCTGCAGATGTGCGACTTCTACACCAGCACCGTGGAGATCGCGGTCTGGGACAGCACGGGGGTGCAGTGAACACCGTCACCCACCCCGAGAGCCCGTCCGCGCAAGCCCGGCAGCGGTTCCGCTCCGCGCTCATCAGCACCGCCGGCCACTGCAAGATCGCCTGCGGATTCTGCTTCCGAGCTGACCGGGCCCACGGCTTCCTCGACATCCCCACCTACACTCGGGCACTGTCCAGGTTGAAGGAGACCGGCGTCGAAGCGATCTGCCTGACCGGCGGTGAACCCGCGCACCACCCCGAACTCCGCCAACTCGTTCGGCTCGCCCACCAGTTCGGGATTCCCGTGTCGATCGTCACCTCGGCCCGAGATCCCGAAGACGTCGACCGCTTGGCCGACATCGCGCGCCTGCTCGCGAACGTCACGGTGTCCGCCGACTCGATCGGCGCCATGGAACTCGGGCGAACCACCCGGTCCGTTGCGTCGGCGATCGCGACACTGGAACAGGTCCCCGCAGCAGAGAGAGTTCTCCACCTCACGTACTGGAACCTCACAGCCCGCGAATGCCAGGACATCTACGAGCGGGTCGACAAGTCAGGAGTCCAGATCCAGATCAGCCCGGTGGCGCTCGACAGCACGGCTCAACAGCGCGCCGGCTACACCTTCTACGACTACCTTGCCCGGCAGCGGGAGGACGCCGACCTTCTCGGCCGCTTCTTCCAGCTCTCCGAGCGGTTCCAGGAGCACCTCACCACGCTGCGAGCCATGCAGCTGTACCCCGAGCGACGGCCCTCCTGCGCGTCCGCGGCCCTGTATGTATCCGCAAGTGGTGAAATCCGGCGCTGCCCCTACAGCAAGTCAGGGGTGAGCGTCCGCGGACCCCGCGCAGAGATCAGTCGCTTCCTCCACGCTGAACCCCACGACCGGACCACCCCAGAGTGCGCGGCCATCTGCCGCGCCGCCGACATCCCGTGAGCAGACGATGGCGACCTCAGTCACCACACCAGAAGAGTTCATCGAGCGGTGGCGAACTCCTCCCAACCTGCGCGTCAGCAACGTCCTCACCGCCACCGGCTTCACCTTTCCGCCTGCCCTCGACGTCCTCGACGCGATCCGACACGACGAAGAAGTGCGCTTCACCATCCTCGGAGACGAGGACTGGTCCGTACGCATGGACCGCACGTCGGCCTTCCGTACAGCCCCGATCGAAGAAGTGGCCACCTGGACCTTCCGCCTCGTCCACTTCAACCTCACCCGCTTCTACGACGGGCTCCTCAGCGGATTCCAGGAGCGGATCATGATCCCCTGGCGAACCCAGCTGTCGAGCTGGGGGTTCACGTGGCAACGGTGCGCGCCGCTGCTGTTCATTTCGACAGGCGGCGCCTCATCGACGTACCACAACGACAACTCACACGGACTCGCGTGGCAGATCGAGGGGGCCAAGACCTTCCACAGCTACAAGGACCCCGACCGACACCTCACGGCCGAGGCCGCTGTCGTAGGCGAGACCACTGCAGAGGAACCGCCCGAACATGACCCGGCCGACCGCCAGTCCGTACGGATGGGACCGGGCGACCTGCTGTGGAGCCACGCCCTGACCCCGCACTGGGTGACCACCGAGTCCCCCCTCGCGATGAGCGTCACCCTCTCCCACGGCGGCCTGTGCCACCAGGGCCGCTTCGCAGACCGTGAATTGGCACTCCGCGCCTACTGGGACCAGCACCCCGACGAGGCATGGAAGCTCGATCTGCGTAACGCCCGCTACTGACCGGGGCCGGGCCGCTGCACCCTTCATGGGAGCAGCGGCCCCGGCCTTTCGCCGTGACTACGGGGTGAGCCGGTTCGGACCACGGAACAGGAACGTGGCCTCCCGGATCGAGTCGAGGCCGAGCATCACCATCAGGACGCGCCCAAGCCCCATGCCCAGACCACCGTGCGGCGGGCACCCGTACCGGAAGGCGTTCAGGTAGTCCTGCATCGGCTCGGTGCTCATGCCCTTCTCCGCAGCCTGCTTCAAGAGCACGTCGTAGCGGTGCTCACGCTGAGCACCGGTTGTTACCTCCAGCCCCCTCCACAGCAGGTCGAAGCTGAGCGTCACACTCGGGTCGTCCGTCGGCCGCATGTGGTAGAAGGGCCGGATGCTCGTCGGATAGTGGGTGACGAACACCCACTCGTGTCCGGTCTGCTCCTTGATGTGCGCTGCGATCCCGCGCTCACCCTCCGGGTCCAGGTCCTCCTTCACGCCCGCCGGGTCCCAGCCCTTGGCCCGCAGGATCTCCTGCGTCTCGGCCATCGTGATCCGCGGGAACGGCGTCGTCGGCACCGTGACCTCGACACCGAACGTCTCCCGGATCGCCTCACCGTGTGCGTCGGCGACCTTGGCGACGGCGTACGCGAGCATCTGCTCCTCGAAAGCCATCACGTCCTCGACCCCGTCGATCCACCCCAACTCCACGTCCACGCCGGTGAATTCGGTGGCATGCCGGGAAGTGAACGACGGCTCAGCGCGGAAGACGGGCCCGATCTCGAAGACCTTGTCGATACCCGCCGAGATCGCCATCTGCTTGAAGAACTGAGGCGACTGCGCCAGGTAGGCGGACCGGTCGAAGTAACCGAGCTTGAACACCTCAGCGCCGGACTCGGATGCGGTACCCATCAGCTTCGGGGTGTGCATCTCAGTGCAGCCCTGCCGATAGGCGTACTCACGCATCCCTTGCTCGAACGTGGTCTGCACAGCGAACAGCAGCTGCGCCTGCGGCCGGCGCCGCACGTCCAGGAACCGCCAGTCCAGGCGGTGTTCGAGTCCAGTCTGCTCATCGATGGGCAACGGTGTCTCTGCCCGGTTCAGAACCTCGACTGATTCCGGGATGATCTCCAGGCCGCCGAGCTTCACGATCGGGTTGTCGACCACGCGACCGGTGATCCGGACCGCGGACTCCGGCGTCAGTCCCTCCAGCGCAGCCTCAACCTCGTCGCCTTCACCGCCGCGTTTGTGGGTGACCTGCACCATTCCGGTGTGGTCGCGTACGACGACGAACTGCATCTTGCTCTGCAGGCGGAGCGTGTTCACCCAGCCCGACACAGAAACGGTCTGCCCAACATGTTCTCGCAGGCCAGACACCAGTACACGGCTAGTCGTGTGGATCATCGCAGCCCTCCCAGGGGCGTCGTCATGATCCCTTGGGGGCGCGGACGAGAAGGGTACTCGCGGTGCCACCGCGCCTTTACCGCAACTCGAAGAGCTACGGCCTCATTCGTGCCCGATGACGGGGGCCAGCCGGCGGAGCATTGGGCCTTTCACGAGGCCGTTCCTCTCCGCACTCAGGAGGGTCTTCACCCCGGGGCGCAAGGCCGCCTTCCCAGCTACCAGCGGCTCTCTCTGCTCGCGTGATCCCGCGGTTACTCGTCTCCGTCAACGCGTTGCTGTTGAGCATAGCTGGGCAGACAGGGATACGACAGCAAGATCACGCCAACGGGTTGGCCTGTCACCCACGCGGTTACCTCCCACCGCCGTCGTGCCACCCACCGTCTTGCCGCATCAGACGTGATGGGGCGATGTTCAGTCATGGGAGGGCCCGGCCGCTGCCCAGGATCTTCACGAGTCTGTCGCCACACTCCGTCGGCGCGTAGCAAATCCGGGCATCCATGACGAACTGCTCGGCGTCGACTGCATTCCCCCTGACCAGGATGCCCAGCCCTCAGCGCCGTGACAGACCGCCACGCACCATCCCCGCCGCAGCCCGCTGAACAGGCAGATCTGCAGACCTGCCTCCAGGAATTACGTGGGAGATATTACGAGAGTTATTTTAGGCAGTTGCGATCAATCTCTATTGTGCATTGGTGAGATCCTCGCGCATATTTGCCCACCTCATGCGTCTGGAGGGACTTGCATGCGATGGCGTTTGGCGTGAATCGGCAGCCGTCATCGCTTGAGTTGCCGCCGACCCAATCTTCGCGATATTCGGCCCACTGGCTGAGGAGCGATCGGCGAGTGTGAACACCAGATATGAACCATCGTTCCGATTTCCGGAACCGACCCGGCGAGATGACTCAGGGAAAGGGATCCACTCGATGGAAGGGGCGTCGACTCCCGAGAATCTGGTTGAGGTTGTCTCAACCGTGTCATCGAAAGCGCCCGACCGCACCATAAAGTACGTCTTCAAAACGTCAGACAGGGCCACCTTCGAGGCTGTGCAACTCTGGGAGGGAGACCACGGAGCCTATTCGGTGTGCATGTCGGCCCAGGCAGGATGCCGGTACGGCTGCACGCACTGCGCCACGGCCTTCGCACGCACCCCCTATGTCCGGAACCTGCAAGGCCACGAGATTGTCGCCGCGGTAGAGCAGGTGGAGGTAAACGTCCGGGATGAGCAGGGCCCTCTCGCCTGGATCGACTTCGCCGGCGTCGGAGATGCGGCTGCCAACTGGGCCCACGTCGCTGCCGCCGCGAGAACGATCACCGGCCGGGAACCGGCTCGCGAGGTGAAGGTGACCAGCATCGCCCCGCCAGCGTGGGTTCGGAGCCTCCTGAAGCCCCGAACCTGGCTGCCGAACCGGTTCATGTTCTCGCTGCACGGAGCTGATGCTGCTCAGCGGAGGGTGGTCATTCCACGCGCTGACGACCCAGCTGCCGTACTACCGCTGTGGGCCGCTACTGCCGACCTGCGCCCCGTGGTCCTGAACTACGTTCTTTGCGAGCACAACACGCGGCCCGAGGACGAGTCGGCGCTCACTGACTTGCTCACCCCCTACGGGGGCCGCTTCCTTCTGCTGCGGCCCTCAAGCTTCAATCCCGTACAGGGCAGCCTCCTGCGACCCAGCACACGGGAAACCGAATTCATCGCCGAAATCTCACGCAAGCTGACCGGGGGGACGGTAGCCCACCATTCCTCCGCTGGACGGGCAACAGCCGCCGCCTGCGGGCAGCTTCGCGCCAGCATCCTGGAACTCGGTCCACCAGCCGACGCTGTAAACCGCGACATCGGCTGACATCACGACAACAGCCACCTCGCACCAGGCGCCGGTGGATTGCACGCAAGTCCTGTGACCTCATCAAAAAACGGTGGAACGTGCTCGAACCAGGAGAAGGCGACGCAAGCGACACTGAGCGCCTCCATCGTGGTCGGGCCGACCAGCAGAGAGATCGCGATGCCCGCTGAAACCCCCAAATACGGCCCCGCCACATTGCGACGCTGGCGAGCCGCGGACGCCGATGCTGTGTACCAACTCGTGAACGAGTCGCTCGACCACCTGCGCCCCTGGATGCCATGGGCAGCCGAGCACAGCCGACAGCAGAGCACGGAGTTCACCGTCAACTGCGAACGAGCGTGGGCGGCAGGTACCGCCTACACCTACGCCATCCTCTCGGAAGGCGCCCTGGCCGGGAGTTGCGGCGTCGTTCGCCACGACCAAATCACAGGTATGGAGATCGGATACTGGCTCGCACCCTCATACACCGGGCGCGGCCTGGCGACCTCCGCCGTTGCCGCATTGACGATCCAGGCCTTCAGCCTCCCGGACATCCAGTGCGTGGAGATCCTCCACGACGAAGCGAATCATCCAAGTTGCGCCATTCCCAAGCGACTTGGATTCGCGCAGATCGACATCAGCAGAGGGACACCACAAGCGCCCGCAGAGTGCGGAGTCCGCGTCACGTGGCGGCTTGACCGTGCGGCGTTCATGCACCGCCGTTGGTGATGTCGCGGTCGGGGAACGATCCAACAGCTGTGGCTGTAGGACTACTCGTCTTCGGAAGGGGAGTCCTCCTTCTGGCCTCTCTGCTCGGGGTCTGGAGGGCCTTTGTAGCTGTTGTCTGCGTTTCCATCGGCCTGGCAGTTGTCGTTGAAGCCCAGCGCCGCTCCACCGTGCGAGGCGAGCAGGAAGAGCGCCAGTGGAAGCGCATAGTTTGGGAGGAGTGGGGCTATCGCGCTGAGTGAATGACGCCTGGTAGCCCGTCGCATATCTAACATCCACGCGATAACTCTGTGGTGCCGGGAATACCGTTCCCCCATCCTGACGGAATGCCCAACATCATCACCCCCCGCCTCCGGTACAACTCCACAGCGGTACGCCCACACTGGGAGGACCTCCCTCTGGACGTTCGCCAACTCATCGCACGGCGGGCCCGCGGGCGATGGGCTGTCCGCCGTGTGTGTGGGTGGGCAGGTGGTACTCGAGCCACCGGACTTTTCAGCAGTGAACTCTGCCCAACTCCTGCCCCACACCGGCTCTCAGACAGCTGCCCGACTGGGAGTGGTGGCAGTCGCTGATTACTGACAGTCAGAGGCTCGTCATCAGAAAGGTCATCAGAAGGGGCAGGTCCGTATGCACGTGGTAACGCTCTCAGTTGGTTGCGTAGCGGGCGACCAGCAGGGTAGTGCGCATTTGGCCAGCTCAGGCGGCATTCGGACATGCGTACGTGATCTACATCACTTCTAGTTGACTCAACTTAGTAACTATTCGTTAACTCTGCACACCTGTGAAATTTGTGTAACTGGGGTGGGGCACGGTGAAGTTGGGGTGTGCAGGCGCGCCCGCGTCGAGGGCGCGACGAATGCGCGAAGCGTTGCTGGGGGGTCTGGCGTCAGTGCTGCTGCTGTCAGCACTGCCTGTACCGCCTGCGGCCGCCGTGCCGGCAGCTGCAGAAGCGCAAGCCGGTGCTGTAGACGAGTCGACCGCCCTGACGCAGGCTCAAGCGTCGGGTGAGCCTGTGGAGGTGACGGCTGATCGCACCGAATACTCAACTACGCATGCCAACCCCGACGGCTCGTTCACACTGACCCAGTCCACAACACCTCAGCGGGTCAAGCAGCAAGACGGCAGCTGGGGCCCCGTCGATCCCGTACTCGAGCGAAGAGCCGACGGGCGAATCGCTCCAAAGGGAGCAGTAGTTGACCTGTCGTTCTCGGGCGGCGGCTCAGGTCAGGACATGATCCACCTGGCCAAGGACGGCCGGTCCATCACGTTGGGCTGGGCGGACGCGCTGCCGGAGCCGACGCTGGACGGTGCAACAGCCACGTACGCGAACGTGCTCGACGGGGTGGACCTGCAGCTGACGGCCACCGCCGAGGGTTACCGCGAAGTCCTCGTCGTCAAGACACCTGAAGCGGCCCAGAACCCGGCCCTGGAGCAAGTGACACTCGCCGCGTCAGGAGACGGCCTGTCGGTAGTGCCCGGCGCTGGCGGCGGCCTGCGCGCCATCGATGAGGATGGCAACGCTGTCTTCCGGGGACCCGCCGGTCAGATGTGGGATTCCGCTGGCGCCACCGAATCCGGGCCTCAGCCTCAGCTGCTGCCAGCCACCGCTGCCACGGCGGACGAGCCGCAGGCCGAGGACCCGTCGCAGCCGGGGGAGGGCGATGTCACCGCGGTGCTGCCGGTGAAGGTCGACGACGGCACAGTCGCCGTCCAGCCGGATCTGGACCTGCTGCGCGGCAACGACACCGTCTATCCCGTGTACATCGACCCCTCGGTCGGCCTGGGTGTGTCGGAGCGCACGAAGATCTCTTCCGACGGCGACAAGTTCTGGATGTTCGACGGGGACAAGGGCGTCGGCAAATGCGGGACAGCCGACGGCTACACCTGCGGCAGCGGCTACGTCGACCGCATGTACTTCGAGTTCGCGCCCACCAAGCTCGCCGGCAAGTACGTGCTGGACGCCACGTTCCGCGCTCGTGAGACGTGGTCGTTCAACTGCGATCCGCACTGGGTGGACCTCGAGCGCACCGACAACATCTCCGAAGGCACACGCTGGCCTGGACCCGCGCAGCTGGACCAGATGGGAGACCGGTACGTCTCAGCGGGCCGCGGTGATCTGTGCAGCCCGGACCAGCCGGATGCGTGGATTGAATTCAACGACAACCCCGAAGAGTCCGACGAGAACCTGAAGAACACCGTCCGCTCCTTCGCAGACGGCAAGATCAGCCGACTGACGCTGATGCTGCGGGCCAAGGACGAAAGCGACCCGCGCGCCTGGAAGCGTTTCGATGACAGCGCCGAGCTCCAGGTCACCTTCGCCTACAAGCCTGGTGTGCCGACGGATGTCGGTCTCATCCCGGGCAACGGCACCACCGCCTACTGCAAGAAGTCCTCGTCCGATCCGCTGATCGTCACCCGCAGGGACCCGATCGTGCAGGCCCGCGTGCAGACGCAGGTCGAAGCCCATCAGGGCGCCGAAGAGGGATCCCTGCAGGCCGAGTACGTCGTGGAGCGGGGTGACGACGCGCCCTGGCACGAGGTGTGGACGGGACACATGCCCGACACCGGATGGGACCCCGACGGCACGCTGGAAAAGCTGCGCACCACCAACCGTGCTGACGGCGGTCTGTACCGCTACCGGGCCCGCACCCAGTCGCACTGGTCCTACGGCGGCAAGACCGGTGACCTGTGGTCCTCCTACACCTCGTGGTGTTATTTCAAGATCGATTCATCGGCGCCGAAGGAACCACGGATCACCGCCGGTTCCCCGTACACCGAATGCGCCACAGTCTGCGAGGGCAAGGGCGGCCCCGGTATACCGGGCTCCTTCACCTTCCAGCCCAACACTGCCGACATCGACAGCACCGGGCACACCGACATCAAGGCGTATGAATGGTCGCTGCTGTCCACACGTGCTCGGCAGGTTCCCGGCAGCCTGAAAGTCGAAGTCGATGATGTGACACCGCCCCTGTCGGGCACCCAGGTGCTGTCGGTGCGGGCCAAGGACGTCTACGACCGGTGGGGCACCCCGCAAGAGTTCGTCTTCAAGGTGGAACCTGCCCAGGGGCCCGTGGGGCGCTGGCACCTCGACGGCCCACCGGGCGCCGATGTGACGACGGCCAAGGACACCGCCACCGTGGGAGAGCGCCATGATGCAACCGTGGTCGGAGAAGCCGGCACCCGCTGGTCGGACCGGGCCCGCCGAGGCGAGGGCGACTACTCGCTGCGCCTGAACGACACCACCACCGATCCCGCACTGCAGACCAGCTACGCCGCTACGGAAACGCCAGCGGTCAACACCCAGGATTCCTTCACCGCCTCCGCCTGGGTGCAGCTGTCGAATGCCTCGGCCAACCGGGTTGTGCTGTCCGCGCCCGGCACGAACAACAGCTCGTTCGCGTTGTACTACTCATCCGCATACAAGAAGTGGGTGTTCAACCGCGCGGACAAGGATCAAACGAGCGCGGTGTACATCCGCTCGATGGCGGACCGCGAGAACCCTCCACTGAACGTGTGGACGCACGTGGCGGGCGTCTTCAAGACGGAAGGCGACGACAACCTCCCCGACACGGACCCTGCCAACGACACCATCCAGCTTTTCATCAACGGTCGGCCCCAGGGCCAGCCTGTGGCCCTGTCCCAGGCAGCATCCACCTACACGCCGTGGGCCGCGAGTGGAGGACTGCAGTTCGGCCGTTCCAAGGCAAGCGGCACTTACGGCAACTACTACTTCGGCCTGCTGGACGAAGCCACGGTGTGGCAGCGGGCGCTGAGCCCGGAGCAAGTCGCCGAGGACGCCGCGCTTCTGCAGGAGGGGGTGCCCGCCAATGAACTGGTGGCCCGGTGGGATGCCACCTCGGCCAAGGGCACCGAAATCGCCGAAGGCACGATCTACCCGGTGCCGTCGATGAAGTTGTCAGCCTCTGGGGCCACGCTGAACGAGGACGACAACGCTCTGTTCCTGGACGGGACAGCCGGATACGCGGCCTCCACGGGTCCGGTCATCGATGAGACCGGTTCGTTCACCGTGTCGGCGAGCGTTCGTCTGGACTCGCTGGCGCTCAAGAGCAAACCAGTCGGCTATCAGGCGCAGGTGGCTGCTCAGCGCATGGCGGGGGAGTCCTCGTGGGCCCTGTGGGTGGTCAAGCCTGAGGACGGCGTCTACCAGTGGAAGTTCACCCGCACTGCGGTGGGGACCGACGGCAAGGTCACTCAGAGCGCCGAAGTCTCCGCCGGTGATCTGGCCCTTGTCGATAGCTGGGTGCAGATCACGGGAGCTTTCAACGCCCAGGAGACCTGGGAGTGGATCGACCCCGCCGACGGCACCAAGACCGAAACCCGCTACGGCAAGCTGCACCTGTTCGTCGGTGAATACGACCAGCAGGCGGGCGAGACGGCAGGGTTTTCCACCCCGCAGCAGGGCAGCGGAGAGCTGACCCTGGGGCGCGGCACCACATCGGGCAGCACAGGCAATTATCTGCCCGGCGGGCTGCAGGATCTGCGGATCTGGACTGGGGCCATGACCGCCGACCAAGTCCGCTCCCAGATCCTGGCCACCCCGGACAGCGTCTGAGCACCTAGCTGCCGCCGGGCGGGATGGGCAGTGAGCACTCCGGCCCGGCGGCAACGGGCGCGCCGCACCCTTCTTTTCCTTCCTTTCACCCGTATCAACGGCACGTGCCCGGCCGCGACGCGGCCGGGCGTCCGCAGGAAGAAGCCACATGAATCCCTTCGGCATACCCTGGCCCGAACCCGGCCGCAGGGGCGGAATCAGACAACGGTGGGTCCGGCGTCTCGCCGCGGCGACTGGTCTGGCCCTGGTTCCTGGCCTGCTCACGCCCGTCGCGTTCGCAGCGGACGTCGACCCGCTGGGCAAGCCTGAGCTGACAGCCGCCCGCTCGGCGAAGGTCACCCCGTTCACCGCCAAGGTGAACAAAGAGGCCACCGCCCTCGTGAAGCGGTCCGCCGCCGCGGACCGGACCGCTGCGGCCAGAGCCCGCCAGGACCAACAGCGCAAGGTCACCTGGCCGAAGCCCGGAAAGGCGGCACTGACCATCCCTTCCCGGGGCACTGCCAAGGCGGCACCCGGATCGCTGCCGGTCACCGTGACCGCACCGAGCAAGGGCACGCCGGCCAAGTCCGTCACCGTCGAGGTCCTGGACCAGAAGAAGGCAGCTCAGCTCGGCGTCAAGGGCATCGTTCTCAAAGTCACCGCGCCCAAGGGAGGGGGTACCGCCCGCCTCGGCGTCGACTACTCGTCCTTTGCCACGGCCTACGGCGGGGACTGGGCAGGGCGTCTGCGTCTGACCCGCCTCGCCGTCTGTGCGGCCGACGAACCGGCCAAGGCAAAATGCCGCAAACAGACCGAACTGGATTCGACCAACAACCGCACCGCAGAGCGCATCACGGCACCGGTGAGTCTCCCATCCAGCGGCGCGTCGATGATGCTGGCGCTGGCGGCGGGGATACAGTCCGGGGCCGGCGACTACAAGGCGACGCCGCTGGCGTCCTCCTCGACGTGGGAAGCAGGCGGCTCGTCAGGCACGTTCACCTGGTCCTACCCCTTGCGCGTTCCACCCGCTGCAGCTGGCCCTGAGCCGAACCTGTCCATCTCCTACGACTCCGGCAGCGTGGACGGACGCACGGCGAGCACGAACAACCAGGGCAGCCAGATCGGCGAGGGCTTCGATCTGACGTCCTCCTTCATCGAGCGCAAGTACGGCGCGTGTGACGATGACGGCCAGACGGACAAGTTTGACCTGTGCTGGAAGTACGACAACGCCTCGCTCGTGCTCAACGGCAAGGCCACGGAGCTGGTCAAGGACGACACCACCGGCGTGTGGCGGCTGAAGAACGATGACGCTTCCACCGTCACCCGCTCCACCGGGGCGGACAACGATGACGACAACGGTGAGTACTGGACGGTCGTCACCGGCGACGGCACCAAGTACGTCTTCGGTCTGAACAAGCTCGACGGCGCTGGCACGGACGACCGCACTGAGTCGGTGTGGACGGTGCCGGTCTTCGGTGACGACGAGGGCGAGCCAGGATACTCCGACGGCACCTCGTTCTCCGGCCGCGACAAACCCCAGGCCTGGCGGTGGAACCTCGACTACGTCGAGGACACTCACGGCAACGCCATGTCGTACTGGTACACGGCCGAGCTCAACAATTACGACAAGCTCGGCGACGACACCATCGGCAGCGAATACGTTCGCGGCGGCTATCTGAAGGAGATCCGCTACGGCCAGCGCGCCGGTGCCTTGTTCTCCGGCTCCCCGGCTGCGTCCAACAAGGTCGTCTTCGACTACGCGGAGCGCTGCCTGGCGTCCGGCACGGGATGCGACTCGCTGACCGAGGACACCCGCGACAACTGGCCGGACGTGCCCTTCGACTCGGTCTGCAAGGACGGCGACAAGTGCACCGGCAACACCGGTCCGACATTCTTCACTCGCAAGCGTCTGACCACCATCACCACTCACGCGTGGAACGCTGCGGCCTCGACCCCCGCGTTCCAGCCGGTGGACGCCTGGACGCTGAAGCAGCTCTATCTGGACCCCGGCGACACCGGTGACTCGACCGACCAGTCCCTGTGGCTGGACGAGATCAGGCACACCGGCAAGCGCGGCACCGACCTCGCACTGGATCCAGTCAGGTTCACGCACGAGATGCGGGCCAACCGCGTCGACGGCACCGCAGACAACATCCTCCCGCTGCACAAGCCCCGCCTGAAGACCGTCACTTCAGAAACCGGCGCGCAGACCATCGTCACCTACCTGGACGCCGACTGTGTCGCCGGCCAGACCATGCCCAAGGTCGACGAGAACACCAAGCGCTGCTACCCGGTGTACTGGTCGCCCAACGGCGAGCAGGACCCCATCCTCGACTGGTTCCAGAAGTACCCGGTCAGCTCGGTGTCGACGACCGACCCGCACGGCGGCTCGGAGGCGGTGCAGCACACCTACCAGTACTCCTCCGCCGGCGGTGCCTGGCACTACAACGAGGACCCGCTGACGCCCGCCAAGGAGCGCACCTGGTCCGTCTGGCGGGGCTTCCAGAAGGTCACCCACCTGGTCGGCATCTCGACCGGCACCCAGAGCAAGACGGTCACCGTCTACCTGCGCGGCATGCACGGCGACCGGGTCCTCGGCCCGGACGGCAAGACGCCGGACCCGGATGCCCGCAAGACGGTGGAGGTCTCCGGCATCACAGCCGGTGCGGTCACCGACTCCGACCAGTACGCCGGCCTCACCCGCGAGAGCGTCACCTACAACGGCACGACTGAGGTCGGCGGCACGATCAACGACCCGTGGTCCAAGCGGACGGCGACCCAGCACAAGTCGTACGCGGACATCGAGGCGTACTACGTCCGCAGCGGTGCCACCCACACCCGCACCAACATCACCAGCGGTGTTGCGCCGCGTGACCGCGTGCGCACGGTGAAGACCACCTACGACGACTACGGCATGGTCGCCACCGTCGAGGACCAGGGCGACGCGGCGGTCACCGGCGACGAGAAGTGCACCCGCACCTGGTACGCCCGCAACGACGACAAGGGCATCAACTCCCTGGTCTCCCGGACCCGTACGGTGGCCAAGCCCTGCGCCACCGCCGACTCGTCCCTGGACCTGCCCGCGGACTCCAAGCGTCCCGGTGACGTCGTCTCCGACACGGCGACGGTGTACGACGACACGACCGCCACAACCTGGTCCGCCAGCCAGAAACCGACTAAGGGCGACGCGGTATGGACCGGACGCGCCAAGGGCTACGGCGTCGATGACGCCCCCCTCTGGCAGAAGGTGGCGACCACGACGTACGACACGCTTGGCCGTCCCCTCCTCGTCAAGAACACCGACGACCTGCAGGTCTCGCAGACGACCTACACACCCGCGGCGACCGGCCCGCTGACGTCGACCGTCGTGGAGAACGCCAAGCTGCACAAGACGACCACCGCGGTCGACTTCGCCACCGGCGCAACCCTCAAGGTCACCGACCCGAACAGCAAGGTCACCGAGTCCGAGTACGACAGCCTCGGCCGTGTTACCAAGGTGTGGCTGCCTGACCGCCTCAAAGTCCTGAACAAGACACCGAATTACGTCTACAACTACAACGTCACCAGCGCTGGCATGTCCTGGGTGTCCACCGCCACCATCAAGGGTGACGGCTCGGGCTACAACACCAGCTACACCTTCTACGACTCACTGCTGCGCACCAGGCAGACACAGTCACCCACCCCGCAGGGCGGCCGGCTCATCTCGCTGACGCTCTACGACACACGGGGCCTTGCGGTCAGCCAGCAGTCCGACATCTGGGACAGCACTTCGGCTCCCGCCTCCACGCCGGTGGAAACCTCCGAAGGCCAGGCCCCGATCCAGACGGACACGACGTACGACGGAGCGGCCCGCCCGATCAAGGCCGTGACCAAGACGCACAGCACGACGCGCTGGACGATCAACACCACCTACACGGGTGACACGGTCACCACCAGCGCACCCAACGGCGGCCAGGCCACCGCAGTCGTGACCAACGCGCTCGGACAGACGACGGAACGCCGCGAATACGCAGGCCCTCAGCCGACCGGCACGGCCTACACCACAACGAGTTACACGTACACGCCGGCAGGAAAGCAGGAGACGATCACGGGTCCGGACCAGACCACGTGGTCGTACACCTACGACCTGTTCGGCCGCCAGGTGACGGCCACCGACCCGGACAAGGGCAAAACCGCCACCGAGTACAACGCCCTCGACCAGAGCATCAGCACCACCCCGAACGACGACAGCAGCAAGAAGCTGCTCTACGAGTACGACGTGCTCGGCCGCATGACCGGCACGTGGCAGGCCACGAAGACGGACGCCAACAAGCTCGCAGCCTGGACATTCGACACCCTGGCCAAGGGCCAGCTGGACAGCTCGGTCCGCTACGACGGCGGCCTGACCAAGGCCTACACCCGGAAGATCACCGCCTACGACAGCCTCTACCGCGCCACCGGCAACCAGCTGATCCTCCCCGACACCGAACCACTGGTCGCCGGGCAATTCGTTCCAAAAACGCTGTCGTTCACCACCGGCTACAACGCCGACGGCACGATCAGCCAGTACGCCTCCCCTGCAGTGGGCGGCCTTCCTGCCGAGACGGTGTCCTCCAAGTACAACGCCACCGGCCACCAGATCAGTTCCACCGGTACCACCAGCTACCTGCAGGGTGCAGCGTTCTCCCCCCAGGGCGACCTCCGCCAGCTCACCGTGGGCACCGACCCCACAAGCTCCGCGAAGAAGGCCTACCTCAACTGGGACTACGAGCCAGGCACCCGGCGCCTCACCCGCTCCTTCGTCACCGACGACGTCCACGGCTACATGCCGCAGGAGCTGAAGTACACCCAGGACGACGCCGGCAACGTCACCTCGGTCTTCGACGCCACCACCCAGGGCGGCACCACGAAGGCCGACTACCAGTGCTTCACCTACGACGGCCACCGCCGCCTGACCGAAGCCTGGACCCCCAAGACCGCAGACTGCGCGGCAACCGGCCGCACCATCTCCAACATCGACGGGGCAGCCCCGTACTGGACGTCGTACACCTACACCGACAGCGGTCAGCGCAAGACCGAGACACAGCACACGACTGCTGACGCCCAAACCACCACCTACACCTACAACGACACCACCGACAACAAACCACACACCCTCGACAAGACGACCGGTGCCCGCTCCGCCAGCTACCGCTACGACAGCGCCGGCAACACCACCTCCCGCCCCGGCCCAACAGGCCAGCAGACGCTCGCCTGGAACACCGAAGGCGACCTCGCCACCCTCACCGAAGGCACCAAGGAAACCAGCTACCTCTACGACGCAGACGGCGAGCTACTCATCCGCCGCGCCAAGGGCGACGGCGACACCGTTCTCTACCTAGGCGGTACCGAAGTCCGCCTCACGGTCAAGGGCACCACGAAGACACTGACTGGTTCCCGTTACTACGGAGCCAACGGCAAGACCATCGCCGTCCGAACCGCGACCACCGGGGTCTCGGGCACGAAACTCAGTTTCCTCGCCAGTGACCATCACGGGACGTCCAGCATCGCCCTCGAAGCGGGCACCTACGCGGTCACCAAGCGCTACGTATCGCCGTTCGGCAGCACCCGGGGAACCAAGGCGACCGGCTGGCCCGACGACAAGGCATTCCTCGGCAAACCTGCCGACGAGTCGACCGGACTCACGCATATAGGGGCCCGCGAGTACGACCCGGGAACCGGCCAGTTCATCAGCGTCGACCCCCTGCTGGAGCTCGACAAGCACCAGACCCTCAACGGCTACAGCTACGCCGTCCAGAACCCACTCACGCACAGCGACCCCACCGGCATGGGACTTGCCTGTGGCGGCCAAGGCGACGACACACCCTGCCCCACACGCCCCGACGGCACACCCGGAAACGGGCGCCCCGGAGAAGCAGTCGACTGGTCCCAGCCCCTCCCTGACCACCCCTGCAACAGCAACTGCGGCTACACCCCTCAAAGCGGAACAGCGCAGGGCGGAAGCGATGGTGTAAAGGAAGGCCCCAAGGATTCTGAAGGATGTTCATCCTGGGGATTCCTCTCCAGCGTCTGCTCCGGCGTCGGGGAATTGTTCTACGGGGCCGTCAGCAACGTTCCGCACATGGCGGAATACTTCGGCTGGATGTTCGACAGTGACTGCCGCGGAAACGGTGGCCCCGGAGCGCCCGGCTGTGATTACGGAGCTCAGTTCGACAATTGGGTTGCAGGCCACGGCTACGACATCACCAGCGATAGCTATCAGGTTCCCAGCGCTCTCGCAGCAATCTTTAGCCACAGGCCCATTTATGGAAAGGGAAACAAACCTTTCGCGGGAAGCATGGTAGGCCCCACGACGAAGTCGACCCACTGGGCCCTCGTTGAAGTGCGCAATGCCAAGGGAGTTCTGACCAACTCGTACTCACTGCGAAGCGGAACTCAAACGCCCGAAGAGAAAGCCCTCGGGTTCCCGAACAACACCCAGGCCAGCCACACGGAGTGCAGGGCTTGCAGAATGTCGGGAGGATCCCCAACAGTCCATATATCAGGCGACCGCTACGCCAACCTGGCTCCAGTAGATCCTGGAGACACTGTGACCATCCACGGCACGAAGGCGCCATGCACGCAGTGCCAGGGGTCGATGCGTCGTGCGGCTGATGAGACAGGGGCTACCTTCGTGTACGTTTGGAACGGAAACACTTGGACCAGTGGGTGAGAAGATATGAGTCGTCTTGACTGGCTTGTCAGAGTCGTAACCGCCGAGGAGAATGTTCCCGATTCATGCTTCATCGTCGGCATCGCTGAAGATCAGTACGGCGAAAGTGGGCATTTCATCTTTCAGGCTGGCCTGACAGCCCCTGACGAGCAATCCCGTCGGCTCGAGCTGGACAGCTATTGCATCCTCAACGAGACGGGGGGCGTCCACTATGGGGGGTTGAAGAAGGTTTCTCTCTCTCCAAGCAGGATCAGCTTCCAATTCAACCCTGAGGCAGTTGCAGAGCTCGACCTTCCGGCCCCAGAAATCGAACTGGATATTGCGCCTGAGGCGGACCTGGAGCAACTGCGCGCTGGCCTGCGCCGAGTTCTGACCTACGGAAACCCAGAAAAGGTCCCCGAAATCTCGGAACTCTGACCTAGACGACGCCAATCGGTGGCCCAGCCTACGTCTGGGTCACCGATTTCATTTGAGGTGGTGACGGGCCCGCCACGAGGTGCGTCAGCCGGCGCCGCAGGCGATCGAGGCTAAGGGCTTGCTTGAGGCTTCCAGGGCCGCCTCCAGGCGCGCCGTGTTCTCCACCTCTCCAGCGGCGTTGAGCAGCTGATCGGTGGCGCGGCGACGGCCGGGTCGGGATATTCGGTCGGACCATCTGCCGACCTGTGCCGTGATCAGTGGCCCCAGCCGACCCGGGCCGCCCTCGACGCGAGTAGACCGCGCCCACCGGGGAGTCCGCTTCCAGACACCAGCCGCTCGGTGCTCCCAGATCTCCCGGCCCACGCCGTCTTCGGGCGGCGGTGCGTTTCCTTCAACATCCCCGTCAGCCCCACCCGCGGACAGCTCACCGCACTCGCCTACGAGCTGAGCCGCCCGCGGTGCACCGCCGCCCGCATCGCCGCCCTCCTGCGCACCTGGAAACCGTGATAGCGGCCGACGGCGGGACGGCGCACGCCCGGCTGTGCGCCCCCGCTGAGCCGCGGCCGAGCAGGCCTGTCGGCATGCCGCGCCGGGGCCTCCCTGTGGCCCACGGTCCGGCAGGTCAGCAGCGGGCAAGGCGCTGAGGCGGCCGCGTCGTGACCGGGATGGGCAGCCGGCTTCCGCCGCGCGCGGTGCCGCGCGACGCCCTTTCCCGGCCGCGACTGACATCAGAACGGACGACGGGCCCCGCAGAGCGGGCAGCGCGTGCGGCATCCGTTGGGGTCACGGCGGGCGGATGATGATGGAGAGCTCCCGTCCCGTGGTTTCCCCGAGCCGGGACGGGAGCTCATCCCCGGTCGTACCGGGTGGGAATGCCCGAGGGGCGGTCCGTGTTGTGAGGGGCGTGGTTGTGGAGGGGACAGTGTCCCCGGGCCTCACCTGTTGCCTGCAGGGACGATCGTTCGGCTGAAGCCCTGCAGAGCCTTTCGCCGCGTAGGCGACCGCCCTTCACGACCACCACATCCCCTCCAGCCCCGGCCGGTGCCCTCGCCGGCCGGGGCTGGACACATGTCGGGCCGCGTGACCGGCTGGAGCCGGGGTACCTTGCCCAGATCATGGACGACTACGAGTACGTCGATCTGGACGACATCGACATCCCGCCCGCCGCGCACACCGTGGAGCGCCTGGCCCTGCTGACCCTGGAAGAGGCGCACGACCTGCTCCGGCTGCTGCAGACGGTGGCGCAGCAGGACGGGCCGGTGTCACCGGAGGCGGATCGGCTGGCGCGCGAGATTGCTGCCCGCATCCCTTCGGAGAACTGACCCGCGCCCGGGCACTGTGCGCGCAGGCCATCGAGGCCGGCCTGGTCGTACGGGCTGCCTGCGTGCGAGCCAAAGTCCGCATGGTGATGTCCTAATCAATCCTCTTGCGGACTTCCGTTCGCATACCAGCAGGGCGACGCCGGGCAGAACTCCTCTTCACCGTGACAGCCGCGAGGGGGAGGAAGTCTGTGGACTGGGCGACGACCGTGACCACGATCGGAGGCGTGGCAGCGACGCTGATCGGTGTGCTGGCCGGCTCACTGCTCACCAGCCGGACCGACCGGATGCACTGGTCTCGCGACAAGCAGATCGAAGCGTGCGCCGCCATCGTTGCCGAGTCCACCCGCATCCAGCTCGCCCTACGGCGGGCGTGGCGTCACGGCGACCCCGTGGACTGGGTGCCCTGGAATGTGGCTCTCGGAACGATCTGGCTGGTGGGCAGCCCGGCCGTCGTCACCGCCGCAGCGACCATGGACCAGGTCTTCTGGGATCACAGGAACCAGTTCATCCAGCAGACCGCCACCAGTGAGGCAACCTGGAATGAGGCCAGGGACCTGATGGAAGCCGCCCGGCTGGACTTCATCAACGCGGCCCGGCTGCACGTCGATCCCCGGCACAACAAGCTCACCCAGGTGCCGGTCAGCCGCCCTCCGCTGCACCAGGCCACCGGGCCCAGCACGGGCCCGCCACCGACCGGACGCGCAACGCCGGACACATCAAGCGCCTGACCTCGGGCGCGGGTCGTCCGGGCCGGGTAAAACGCCGTGCGATGCGCGGGCCCGAGTACGCAGGGACTCCCGACGGCTGACCGTCCCCGGGTCAAGACGGCTGCGTAGCCCGGGTGTGGGAAGCCTGCAGGGGCTCGGTGAGCGGGCGTCGGTCCAGGTAGTAGCGCAGCCGCGCGCCTTGCTGGCCGACCTCCCTGGCGGTGCGCTCGGCTGTAGCCGTCTCCCAGCAGGCGGCGATCGCCTCCTTGAAGAAAGCGGACGCGGACTCGTCCTCGGCGGCCGCGACTTCCACCAGGACCCGTTCCGGCTCCTGTGCGCGATCCTCGCCGGGGTGGTCGCTGGTGTCGGGCTCGACCGGACGGCGGTTGGGCAGGTCCGTCGCCAGGGGCCTGCCACGGCGGGCGGAACGTTGGGTGGCCGCGAGGATGATCTCAAGGTGCTCGGCGAAGTCGGGTCCTGGCAGGGGGATTTCGTAGTCGGGGTGGCGGGTGTAGCCGGCGGCGACGGCGGCGGTGACGTAGTCCATGACGGCGACGGTGGATTCCGTGTGTCCGCGCGGTGCGGCCGGGGTGAGACGGCTGAGGATGCGCAGGACGGTGGGGATGCTGGTGTCGACGCTGAGGCTGTAGGCGGGTGTGCCGTTGTCGGCGGGAGGGTCGGTGGGGGTGTCGATGCCGGTCTGTTCGTGCCAGAAGGCGGCCGCATGTGTGTCGCCGTGCGCGAGGTGGAGCAGGTAGAGGCAGTAGGAGGCGGCGGCGTCACCGGCACCGGCGGCGTACTGCCACCAAAAGCGTGCGCCGTCTTCGGCGTGGGCCAGGTGCAGGACACAGCCGAGGATCCAGGCGCCACGCGGGGTGGGCAGCTGCTCGGTGATGAAGTCGGCGACCTGGCCGGGGGTGGAGTGGGCGACGGCCGCCTCACACAGGGCCTGGAGGTTCTGCGCGGCAGTGTCGTCCGCCAGGTCGCGGCCGCAGCTGTCCCACAGGGGGGTGTCCTCAAAGCTGAGCGCGGGGTAGGCGGTGTCCTCGTACGCGACGGTGTCCGACGGGACTTGGGGGTCTTGCATCAGCAGGGAGCGGGAGAGGAGGGCTGCAGGCGGCGTGGTCCGCAGTGGCCCCAGTGCCTCGGAGAGAGTCCAGCAGTTGCGCGTGTCCAGCTGCATAAGTATCCCCTCGGGCATGAGCTGGAGGCTATCCGGGCGGACGACGGTACGGCGCGGCCAACATCGACTGGCGGCGGAAGATCCTGTTGCCGACGGGCGTACCAAGCCCCTCGACCATCACGCCATTGTCGCCGCGGGAGACATCACCGGCGATGGCCAAACCGACTTCCTCGCCACCGTCGGCGACGAGTTGTGGGCCTTCCCCGGGTACCACGGGGCGACGATCGACCAGGCATCCTCCTGTCCGGCTCCGCGTGGACCAATCGCGACCTGGTGACTGCCGTGAACGTTAGCGGAGTCGCCATCGCCGACATCATCTACCGCTCCGAGCCTCGGGGTGGCTTCTGCTCCGCAAGGGCAACGCCCCGAGCGGGGGGTGGGACCGACCTCAACTCGCTGGCCTCCGCCGCGAACTCCTCGGGCGGGGCGACACGGGGTACGGCGTCTATGGCCAGCGGGTGATCGGGGCGCTGATGGTGTCCGGACCGGTGGACATCGCGGCAGAGCCTTGACGAGATGCAAATGCAGCAGGCAAGGAGCCCATGCCTAGGTAAAGTGAAGCCCAAGAGGTTCGTACGCACTCTGAAGTCAGAACGACGAACCGGCCGTTCGCACCTTGCAGTTGGAACGGATCGTCGCGGTATTGATGGAACTGCATGCGCCGCAGGTGCAGAAGTCTGCCTTATTCGCGGGGTGAGGTTGCAGTGGCGATCGAAGGTGCACGGAGACAGCGAAAGCGGCAGATCGGTTGGGCGGCTTACGGTGCTACGGCCACTCTGATCGCGACCGGATGTACGTCATCTGATACAGGCGACGCGAACCCGTCCGGCGCGAGCGACGTGTCGACGGGCACGCCCAGTGCCGCGACTTCCGGATCGCTGGCACCCTCCTCCTCGGCTGCAACTGCACGCGAGTTGGCCATCGCGGCGTACTTGGGCATGTGGCAGAGCATGGCCGAGGCGGGGGAGACGTCGAACTGGAGGTCTCCGAGGCTGACGCAGTACGCCACCGGCGATGCTCTGTCGGCGATCACCCGTGGCCTGTACGCGGACCACAAGAACGGGCTGGTGTCCAAGGGGCGGCCGAAGAACTCGCCGAAGGTCACCGAGGTCGATCCGGCGAAGAATCCGACCACGGTGATGATCTCCGACTGCGGAGACTCCACACACTGGCTGCACTACCGCGCCGCCACCGGCAAGCTCGCGGACGACGAGCCGGGCGGGTATCGGGCGATCACGGCCGAGGTCAAGGCACAGGCCGACGGGCAATGGAAGGTCACACGTTTCGCCGTCGAGGGGATTGGATCATGCTCCGGCGAGTAGTGATCGTGACGGGCTTGACGGCGCTCGGGGTGGTCGGGAGCGTGGTTCCGGCCCTGGCAGACGACCCCTGGACCACGGTCGACTGTGCCCAGAACCCCCACCCCGGATGCGACCTGGGCGCCGGAGACGGCGGCGCGCAGCAGCCCGCTCCCCATTCCGGAGGCGGCGGTGGTGTTCCCGGGCAGAGGCGCGGAGGCGGCACCGGTGGTGGCGCACCGCAGCCTCCCAGGTTTGCCAACCCCGACCTGAACCGGGCCAAGTGCTCCTACCAGCGCAGCGACTACCAGCCGTCCACGGTGGCACCGGCGGCGTACGTCCCCACGCCGAGCAACCGCGTCCCGGCGGTTCAGCCCGCGGTGTTCCGGGCGTACGGCCCGTCGGCAGCGGCCCGGCGGGTGGATGATCCCCAGCCGGGGGAGGACGGTGCCTGGTACGTGTATCGGTGCGAGGCGGGCGGCGTTCGGGATGCGTACTACCGGCCGCCGGTGTGGATCCCCGACGCGCAGAATCCGGGCGGCGGCGGGCCGCAGGTCGACCCGGCGGCGCTCGCCGAGCAGGCGCGCGACCAACTGCGCCTTCCCTCACCGAAGATCGAGACGAACCCCGTCGACGATCAGCTGGTGAATCTGCCGACGTGGCTGTGGCTGGACCGTGACGACTGGGGGCCGGTGTCGGCGACCGCTTCGGTGCCGGGGGTGTCGGTTACCGCGACGGCCCGCCCGACGACGGTCGTGTGGGCGATGGGCGACGGCAGCTCGGTGACCTGCAAGGGACCGGGGACGCCGTATGCGGCGGGCGGCAACCCGAAGAGCTCCTCGCCGGACTGCGGCCACACTTATCGCTCCTCATTGGCCGACCGCCCGAATCAGGCGTATGCGGTCTCCGCGACGGTCCACTGGACCGTGACCTGGGCGGGGGCCGGCGAATCCGGCACGTTCCCCGACCTGACGACCACGTCGACCGCCGCCTTCCGCGTCGCGGAGAGCCAGGCGCTGAACACCGGCGGCTGAGCACCGAGCGCAACGCCCCTCCCTGGGATCGATGGGGGAGAGGCCACAACCCACAACCGATCAAGCTCACCGCGTCGGCGACGCGGTGCGGAGCAGCCCTGTACCGGGAGGTGGCAGGTGGTGAGTACCCGTGTGCCCGCGCACTCGGATCCGGCCTCGGTGACGAGGGACAGTGTGTCGGCAGAAACCAGCCGGGCGGGCCGGAGAAGGGGGCAGATGCCCACCCGGTTGACCGGCATGCCCCGCCCCCGGCGCCTTCCCTATCTGCTTCTGGGGGCGCTGCTCGTCTTGGGGTGCGCAACCGCCGGCGTGCTTGTCGGAACTCAACTGGGCTACCGGGAAGCGGTGTTGGTCTTGGCGCGCCCGGTCTCCGTCGGCCAGCAGTTGAGTGCCCGGGACCTGCGCGAGATCAGTGTCTCGGCGGACAACAGCCTCGAAACGATTCCGGCCCGTTCGCGGTCGACGGTGGAGGGACGCCCTATTGCCTACAGCCTGCCTGAGGGAGCATTGCTGACCACGGACGTGCTGGGGCGGGCGCAGGTGCCACCGGCCGGGCAGGCGGTGGCGGCGGTCGGGCTGAAGGCGGGGCAGTTCCCGCCTGGCCTGCAGCCGGGAAACCGCGTCACGGTCGTCGTGGCGTCGAGCGGCAGTGAGGCCACCGGATCGGCCACGTCGTCGTCCTCGTCCTGGGAAGCCACGGTCATCGCCGTGGAGTCCCGGGCAAACGAACAGACGACGGTCGTCTCCTTGCAGATGGACCAGGGTGATGCGCGACGGCTCGCCGCGGCGCCCGAGGGCCAGATCAGCGTGGTCGTGGTGCACGGGGGTGGGCAGTGACCCTGGTCGCGTTGTGCAGCCTGAAGGGATCGCCCGGGGTGACCACGGCCTCGGTGGCGCTGGCCGCTCGCTGGCCGAGCGGACAGCAGCCGGTCGTCGTGGAGTGTGATCCGGCCGGGGGAGACCTGCTGACCCGGTTCCGGCTGGGGATCTCCCCGGGACTGGTGAGCCTGGCGGCCGCCGCGCGGCGGGCTGCCGAACCGGGGCTGATCTGGCAGCACACCCAGCGCCTGCCCGGCGGGCTGCCTGTGGTGGTGGGACCGGCCGGAGCGGAACAGGCCCATGCCGCGCTGGCGCAGATCACCGACAGCCGTACGGCGCTGTTGCGACGCGCTGCGGACCGGCCGGGGACGGTGGTCGTCGCGGATTGCGGGCGAGCCGATCCCGGCTCGCCCGCGGTGCCGGTGATGCGGACGGCCGACGTGCTGCTGTTGCTGACCCGCGCCCATGATGACGCCCTGTCCCACGTGGCCACGCGGCTGGATGCGGCGGCGCGCTGGTCGAGGCGCCCCTGTTTCGTCCTGGTCGGCGACGGTTATCCGACCGGTGAGATCACTGAGACGCTGGGGATCGAGGTGCTGGGGCGCATCCCGGAGGATCCCAAGGGAGCCGCGACGCTGGGAGGGCAGCCCGGCCGGCGCTCTGCACCGGTTCATTCGCCGCTGGGGCGGGCCATGGTTGGGATCGCTGCAGCGGTCGCCTCGGCGCCGTACCAGCAGACGGGGTCGGCTCAGGGAGCGGTACGCGGCCTGCCCTCCGCCACTGGCGAGTCCGGCGAGGCGACCTCCTCGGGTAGGGACTGGGTGGCCTCCTCGTGGACACTCACCGGGATGTTCATGTCGCCGCTGTGCTCTCCGGGCCCGGTGCGGCGCTTGGCACTGCGGCCTTTCCCGCCACCGCGTCCGGCTACCGCCTGCTTCTTGATTGCCCTACGTCCTTCCACTCGCCGTGTGCTTGCTGATCGAGGAGCCGCTGCTCGACGCCTACTTCTACGAGGGCGACCTGTTGCTCGCTGCCGTCAATGCCCCTGCGTCGGCCTGGGCCCTGCTGCCAGAGCTCGGCGCGCGGCTGCGGGCCGTGATCACGACTTTGCCGGAGGTGATGGTCGCCGGCCTGCCCCGCGGTGCTGCCGAGGATCTTGCCTGCTTCGTCGCGCGGCTCGAGTCGCCGACACCCTCGGACTGCTGCTTGCGGTGCTGGTCACGGCCGCGAGCGTGCAGGACTCCGTCGCCGGCACCCACCTGATCGACCAGGTGGCCGCCGCCCACCCCACCATCCGCAAGGTCTGGGTCGACGGTGGCTACCGCCAGCACCTCGTCGAGCACGCCGCCGCCCTCGGCATCGACATGGAAATCGTCCAACGCACCCCCGGGGCCAGGGGATTCACCCCGCTGCCGAAGCGTTGGACGGTGGAGCGGACCTACGGGTGGCTGATGTTCCACCGCCGCCTCACGCGCGACTACGAGACCCTCCCAGCCCGCTCCGAAGCCATGATCCACCTCGCCATGACCGACCTGATGGCCCGCCGCCTCACCGGCGAAGCCACCATCTCCTGGCGCGACCCGACACCACGGGATCAAACACCAATTCCGGGATGAAACATCGGGAGAAAACGACCTCTAATGCGCGTGCTGACGGCGACTAGGAATGCCGGTCATTGATCCATTGGGAAGTTCCCAGCGGTTGCGGGCGATGACTGCGCAGGTCCGAACGCCCCGGGGTGGCGCCGACAGTATCTGTAAGGCCCCGTAGCCGACGTGAGCTGGTACTTTCCGGCACGGTAACGGTGCCGCAGGTGCGTCGGCGCCGTCGTAGGGGTGGTTCCCGGTGACCACTCCGAGCGAAACGCGGCGCGGTGCGTCTGCGGGTGTCCGTGACGCCCCTCCGAGCGGCGCTGGTACGGGTGTCGGCGTTGAGGTGTGCGTGCGTCGTGGCTGTGCGCTGGTGGTGCCGTCGGTGGCCGGGTTCACGTGCGTCGGCCCTCTGCGGGCCGACGCACGTCGTGAGGTGCCTACGCGGCTCCGTCCCGCGGGCCGCCGGTCCGCAGGGCGAAGTCACGGACCGCGCCCGCGAACAGCTCGGGCTCCTCGATGTGCCCCATGTGGCCGCTGTTCTCCAGTACCAGCAGCTGCGAGTCGGGGATCAGCTCATCGAGTTCGAGTGCCCAGCGAGGCCCGCAGATCACGTCGTGCCGGCCCACGACGACCAGAGCCGGCGGCTCCAGTCCCTTGAGGGCAGGGCGGTCGTCGATGACATCGGGTACGAGGTCCTCGTCCAGGCCTGAGATGTAGGTGGCCCGGATCGCGTCCCGGAACGGGGCCAGCCGCTCCTCGTTCCCCCAGTAGTCGGCAAAGTAGGACGGGAGCACACCGCGGGCGACCGTCACGGTCTGCTCGTCGCTGGAGATGGTGGACATCGCGCCGAACGCGGCCAGCACACCGGGCAGTCCGGGGTGACCGGCGTGCTGCGCGGCGAACGCCTCCACCCTGCGGCCCGCCTCCGCGCCGTGTTCGGGACCAGTGACGGGCGCGCCTTCGTACAGCACGACGCCCGCCACCTGCTCGGGGCGGTACAGGGCGTGGTAGGCGGCCACGAACGCGCCGTGCGAATGCCCCAGCAGGTGCACCTTCCGCACGCCGAGCCGGTTGATCAGCACCTGCAGGAAGCGGCTGTACCTCTCCCGGGTGTAACCGTGCGGGTGCGAGGGGAGACGGCTGTCCTCGGCGGTGCCGACGGGCTCGACGTAGACCATCGTCAGATGCTCTTCGAGGGCGGGCATGCGCAGGTAGTCCCAGAAGATGCCGGGACCGCCGGGGAGCGCCACGCACACCGGGCCGCTGCCGTGCACGTGATAGCGCTGGACGATTCCGCCCGTCTGGTAGGAGTGGGTGCCGGGGGAGAGGGGGTCGGTGTGTGCGGTGGGTATGTTCATCGGGATCTCCGTAGGGTCCGCAGGTGTCTGTGACACCGACAAGACGCTCCGGAATCCGAGAAGTTTTATCGCCTAAATGTGATCTGGGTCATATTGTTGGGGTGAGGTGGCAAGGCCCGGACTCAGGCCGCGGCAGGCGCGGGCGCGGCCTCGGGGCGTGCTGCGTGATAGAGGGAGACCCGGTCGAAGCGGCCGCCGTCCAGCGACATGATCCAGGCGACCCCGGGCGGGCAGTGGTCCGGATCGTCGGGCGGGTTGACCAGTTCCATCTCCCAGACGACCAGGGACCGGCCGGCCACCACATGCAGGGGGCGCTGGCGCACACCCGCCGAGAGGTCCCAGTCCATCCCTGCCCGCAGGAGGTCGGCTCCGCCGAGCCGCTGGCCTCCGGTCAGCAGCGAGACCTCGGGGGAGTAGCGGTCCCTGACCACCTTGCCGAACTCGCCGCGCTCGGCGGCCGCGAGTGTCTCGCGTACCTCCTGCCAGCTGGCTTCGGTGCGGCGTGTCACGTCCTCGTGCGCCGAGGCCGCGGTGGCGGTCAGGGTCTGGGCGAGGGCGCCGCGTGCCTGGTTCAGCCGGCTGCGCACGGTGCTGACGGGAACGGAGCAGGCTTCGGCGATCTGCTGGTACGAGGTGATCCCGGTGGAGAAGTAGCGCAGGACGAGCGGCAGGCGCAGGGTCGGGGACAACGCCTCGACGGCCTCCCAGATCCAGTCCCGCAGTGCATGGGTCTGCAGGACCTGCTCGGGTGTGCCGCCGTCCGATGGCAGCGGTACCCACTCCATGGGCTCGACACGGCGCGAGGCGCGCAGCAGCGTCCGGCAGCTGTTGCGCACGACCACGCGCAGCCATGGCCCCACGGCTTCCGGATCGCGTACGTCCACGATCCGGCGCAGCGCCACCAGCGCCGCTTCCTGCATAACGTCGTCCACGTCCGGGCCCGGCCCCAGCAGGCTGAGCGCCACCGCGCGCATCCCGGGCCGGTGACGCTCCAGCAGCAGGGCGAGCGCCGATACGTCGCCCGCCTGCGCGGCCCGTGTCAGAGCTGCGTCCTCCGTCGGCCCGGTGTCTCCCGGTATCCCGCTCATGCCTTGTCCTCCCGGCCGCGACACGTGTCTTCTTTCGACCCTAACCGCTCCGAGGGGCCCGGGGCTCAGTACCAGTGGTTGGCCTGCCAGAACGCCCAGGCGCCACAGGGGCTGTCATAGGTGCTGTTCATGTAGTTGAGGCCCCACTTGATCTGGGTGGCCGGGTTGGTCCGCCAGTCGGCGCCGACGGAGGACATCTTGGAGCCGGGCAGTGCCTGGAAGAGGCCGTACGCACCGGAGGAGGCGTTGACCGCCGTGTAGTTCCAGCTGGACTCGTGGTCCACGATGTTGCTGAAGCACTGGAACTGGTCGCCGGGCACCATCTGTGCGGCCATCGCCTGAATCTGCGCGACGGTGTAGGAGCTCTGGACGGGGAAGCCGGAGGCGTCCCGGGAAGCCGCTGCCTTGGCCTCGGCGCGCTCCTTGGCCTCCTGTTCCGCCTGCTGGGCGGCCTCCTTCTTCTCGATCGCGGACTTGGCGGCCGCCTTGCGGGCCGCCTCCTCGGCGTCCTTCTTGGCGCTCGCGTCGGCGGCGATGGCCTGGACATCGGCCTGCCGCGTCAGGGACGCGGTCTGCACCTGGGCCTGGTGGCCCGCCGGTATGTCCGTGAGGAGCGCGGTGTCGGCTGCCGTCGCCTCGGCGTCGTTGTTCTGCGCGACGCTGCCCGAGGCAACGCCGACGACGCTTCCGACAGCGGTGACCGCGGTGGCAGAGGCCACCGCGAATCCCCGGACCGAAATCGGGCTCACACGTTTTCCTTCCGGTTCGTCCGTAGGCTCGTGCCGCGACTGTCGCAGCTATCTCGCTGCGGGGGCCGGCAGTTGGAACACTCTGCCGTGCCGGAGCAGAGGGTGCAATCGTGAAGCAGGTGTGAACACTCACACCTGATGTCAGCCGAGCAGTTCGCGAAGCTGAACCCTCTGCCCTGTTCGATCCGTGTACGTAGGGGTTTCACGTAGGTCGGTGACCATGACGCAGAAAGGCTGGTCCTCTGACATGTCCAAGGTATTCACGAAGCCTTTTGAAGTCCGTTGGGACGACGGGACCTGAACGGCCATGTGTGCAACACGAGATACCTGGAGTACGCGGGCCGTGCACAGGGCAGGTTTCGCCCCTGTGACGCTCGGCGACGAGGTCCGCTATCTGCGCGAGGACGCGCGCAGGATCGCCGCGCCGCCGACCGGACTGCGGACTGTCATGGAAGAGGCTCGGGCTGCCGACTGCGAGAACCTCAGCCGAAACCCTGGCTTTCAGGGCCGGCCCGGTATGGTGGGTGGAGCGGCCGCCCTCACGTCGGGGGAAGAGCATGAGGACGACCGCCCCGTCCTGCGGCCAGGTCAGCCAATCAACACCCTGACCGCAGGAGTTCCTACCTGGGGCAAGGGGATCGGAGCCGTGGCAGGTTCACGGATGGGACAAGACAATCGCGCCGGATGTCTCCGGCTCCTCTGCCGACGGATCCCCCCGGAGGCGGCCGTCGGTCGGGCACGACCTCGCCTGCCGCGAAATCCCCCAGATGAAAGGGCTGTCGGCCGGTCCGGCGCCCCTTGATCCCGCACAGATCGGAGTGCCGGATGACGAACGACCCTACGGCGACGCCCACTCGAGGATTGCTTCCGGAAGCCGCCCGACTACGGCGGCACGTGGAGTTCCTCGCCGCCGAGCCGCGCAGTCGGCTGCGGGCACCTCGGGCGATGCAGCGCGCCGAGGCCTACGTCCATGACGAACTGACCGCCGCGGGCTGGCTGG
>NZ_JBQQCE010000160.1:0-19699 GCF_052245645.1 Streptomyces sp. KR55
GTGCAGTACACGCTGACGTCGTCGGCCGACCGCACGAAGGCCCCGACCGGCTGGACCCTCCAGGGCTCGTCCGACGGGACCACCTGGCGGACCCTGGACAGTCGCTCCGGGGAGTCCTTCACCTGGGACAGACAGACCCGCGCGTTCTCCGTGGGGTCACCGGGTACGTACGAGAAGTACCGCCTGGTCCTGGACGGCGAGGCGACCGTTGCCGAGGTCGAACTGCTCTCGTCAACCACCCATCGCTGAGCGATGGGCTTGCGTAACAGGCGCCACCGGCGGTGACGCTGCGTTTGCGTCCCGCCCCACCGCCACGCTGACGTGGTGGTGGGGCAGGGCGCCCGCCGGCCGGCGCGGGGGCGGTCACGCTCTTGCCGCAGTCCGCCCCAGGCGCTTCACTTGGCCCACCTCCCACAGGAGAACACCTGCTCACACCTGCAGAAGAGGTAGGTCTCTTGTCAGCCATACGCGCCACCGCCGTCACCGTGGCGGCCTGTGCGGCCGTGCTCACCACCGCGCTGCCGTCCTCGGCCATCAACTCCTACAACGCGACGCCCGCCCCCGAACGCACCGAGGTCGGCGCGCTCGTCGCGACGTGGGACAACGACGACAACCCGGCGACCCCGGACCGGGTGGACTGGGTCTGCTCCGGCACCATGATCGACGCGGACACGTTCCTGACGGCCGCGCACTGCACCACCGACTGGCCCGACAACGTGAAGTTCTACGTCTCGCTGGATCAGGACGTGCAGTCCGGACTGGACGCCGCCGCCAAGAAGTATCCGGGCAACCCGGCCGCCCAGGCCAACGCCGTAGCCGTCCAGGGCGCCGCCCACAGCCACCCCGACTTCCCCGGGCCCGCCTCCGACACGCACGACATCTCGGTGGTCGAACTGCCCGCCGCGCAGATGAAGGCCCGCTGGTCCTTCACGCCGGCGACACTGCCGAAGGCCGGCCAGCTCGACGCGCTGGGCCCGCAGGGGCTGAACTCGACCGACTGGTTCGTCGCCGGGTACGGCACCCAGGAGGCGGTGAACGGCTCCGGCGGCCAGACCCACCCCGGCGGCGGCGTTCGGATGAAGGCACCCGTCACCTTCGACGCCCTCAACGACGCTTGGGTCCGCCTCGCGATGACCGCGCCACAGGGCAACGGCGGTGCCTGTTACGGCGATTCGGGCGGCCCCAACTTCGCGGTGATCGGCGGCCGCAACGTCCTGGCCGCCACCACGATCACGGGCGACACACCGTGCTACGCGACGAACGTGACGTACCGTCTGGACACCCCGGGCGCTCGCGCGTTCCTGTCGCCCTTCGTGAAACTTCCGTAGCTCTGGGGCCTTCTGCCCGCCCTCTGCCCGACGGGCCGGTTCCGGGCCGGCCCGTTCGGGACGACATGGAGGAACACCCGTTCCTCACCGTGGCCCACCGTCGAACACCCGCCGTCCGCCGGTCTCGTCATTCCCGCCGATGTCCGACGGCCCTCATGGGAAGCTGGCGCGGTGACTTCACCCCATGAAGCGGACGACCGCACCGTCCTGGTCGAACAGCGCAGACAGTTGGCCCGCGGGAGAGACAAGGCCTTGCAAGATCTTCTCAACATGCGAAGTTACGTTGCGGAAGGACGGCGGTCTCCGGAAGACCTGGCGGCCGCCGCCGCCGAGGCAGAGGCCGCCTGCCGCGAGGTCGCCACGTTCGATGCGGAGCACCCCCACATCCGCACGAGTGGAAATGCCGAGGACGACGCTCAGGCACTGCGTTTTCTGGCATCGATGACCGGCTTGTGACAGCGCAGACGCCCGGTCACCTCTCCGGGCATCGGCAGTACCACCGTGAACTCCGTACGGCCCGGTTCGCTGACGACTTCGATGCTTCCTCTCCGCCGCCGGGCAGGGCTGCCGGCCCGGCGGGGCGGCGGCCATGGACAGCAGTTCGGTAAGGCCTGACTCGTCGTCGACGATCAGCACCCGGATTCGGCCGGTTCGGGACCCGGAGATGGCGGACATGTACCGATCGTGTCCCCGTCCGCTGGGGGAATCCTGTCTTCAGCCTGGTCCCGTCCCATGGGATTCGCGCGGGCGGTATCGCGGCACCGGTCGCGGGCCGCTGCAAGTGCTGTGCGGCATGCCCGTATTCCGCCCGCGCGAACGCGGCTAGCCCTTCTCCCGGCTCTTCCCCTTGTCGTTGCCGGCCTTGTTCTCCCCCTGCTCCCCTGCGTCCTCCTCGGCTTCCAACAGCGACTTGGCGGAACCAACCCACTGGGCAGTCGGGCTCTCGCAGCGTCGGCTCTCAACGCCCGTGCAGTAGGCGGCGTTCCAGTACGCGAAGGCCAGGACGAGGGTGACGCAGGTGAGCCTGCCCGGCCAGCGGCCGATGACGGCGAGGGTCGGCAGGCCCTTGCGGACGGCCGACTGCACATGATCGGCGGCGTTGAGTACGGCGTTGCCGTACGAATAAAGCAGCGCGGGCGGCCGGGCGTTGGTCAGCCGCGCCGTCCTGGCGACGGCCAGGTCGGGGAGGAGGCAGACGGCCCGCATTCCGTCGACGAGTCCGTTGACGGGGCCGACGAGGAAGCCGGCGAGCCAGGGGACGGCACGGCCGATGATCCAACGGGCCGCGTGGTAGCCCCCGACAGCCAGCAGGACCAGCTCGATCAGCTGGTTGACGGCCGGCGCCCAGCCGAAGTCGTTGAGCGCGGCGTCGACCCAGCCGACCGCCGGCCCGACGACGGGGAGGTCGGTCAGCGGGCTCATGGTGGACGCGTCCGGCACGGGGGAGTCAGACAGGGTACTCATCCTGCTCGCCCTTCTCCGCGTCACCCGGCATCGCCCGTTCGCCCTGAGCCTTCTGCACGGACCCGGCGTCGGAGTACTTCCTCTCGTCCCCGTCCGAGGCGGGCCGCTGCAGTTCCGGGCGGTTCCCGGGCCGCAGGCCGCCCTCGCGCATCCCGTCGGTGAGCGTCTGCGCCGCTTGGTAGACGAGTCCCGCCACGTCCCTCGTGCCCACGAGACCGCCGTCGATCGCGGTCGCGAGGAACGCTCGCGCCTCTTCCCAGGGGATCTGCCGGTGCCGCTGGACCAGTTCGATGACACCGTCGACGTCGTCCGGTGACCGTTCGAGGCGGAGTTTGATCAGTCCGTACCGCTCGTCCTGGAGCGCATGGTCGTAGAACTCCATACGCATGGTCTGCAGGGCTATGCGGTGTTCCTCGTGCATCCTCTCCAGTTCCAGCTCCTCCTGCTTGCGGCGCTTGCGAAGCCGGTATGCGACGTCCTCCTCGATCGCGGAGAAGTCGGCCTCCGCCAGCTTGGCCTCGTGCTCCTGCTCACGGCTTTCCTTGGCCCGCTTCTTCAGCGTCCGTGCGGCGATGTGCGCTTGTGTCCCGGAGTCCAGACCGAGCGTGTCCGGGGAGAACCGGTCCCGGACGTCGGACACCTCCGCCAGCCCCCGGCCGACCAAGGTGAGGAGCGTGGACAGGTCGGCGATCCGCCGGACGGGCAGCCCGTCGGTGACCGCCGTGTCGATCAGATCCCGCCCCTCGGCGTGCCGCAGGAACGCCAGCCTCGCGTCGTGCCGGTCGACGTCCAGGTGCCGGGCGACGTGGCACCGCACCAGCTCATGGGCATCCGGTGGTTCGGGGTCGGCGTCGAACAGCCACTCGTCGAGCGTCCCGCGCTCCGGGAGCGGAACCGCCGGAGCGAGCCTGACGATCAGGTGGCACTGCCGCTCCTTCAGCTCGGCCGACAGCCGTTCGAGATGGAAGGGGCGCAGCGCCGCGGCCTGTTCGGGCTCCAGCGACTCGACGAAGCAGCCGCCGCCCTCCTCCAGGCGCTCGACGCGCAGCGAGCCGATCCGAACCTCCGGGTTGAGCTTCCAGACGTCGCCCTTGCTCAGGCGATCCAGGCCCCGCAGGGCGCTGGTGGTGGCTCCCCGTCCGGAGGGAACCCGGTGGAGGATCACGGCCGTCGTCGCCAGCCGTTGTTCCAGCTGTCGTTGGCACCGGGCTCCACGAACGTGGCCCGGATCTCTCGAAGCACATGGGCAGGCATCCCGCCACTGTCGACCCGGCCGGAGAAGGTCATGGCCTCGGCGGCGCTGTACTTGTCGCCGCCCACGGCGTCCCGCAACCGGGTCTCGCCCAGAAAGAAGTTCCCGTTCACCGACACGGGCCCGGACGACAGGAAGGGTGCCAGGGCCTGTTCGAGCGAGGTGACGAAATCGCCGAGGTCCCGAGCGTGTGCCTCGTCCTCCAGCCGGGCGCCGAGGCCGTCCGCTGGCGGTTCCTCGTGACGGGCGGCGTGGCTGTCGCCGCCGGGCGGGTCTGTGGCGTCTGGCGCGTCCGAGTCCCGCGGTTCGTCCGGGGAGTGGACGGCGTGCTGGTCAGCCATGCCGCTCGCCCGTTCCCCAGACGTTTTTGTCACCGCCGACGACATCCCCGTCCACACGGGTTCTGCCGAGGAAGAGGTTTCCCCGGAAGGCGCCGTCGGCGGCTGTCGGCCGGTTCCCGAGGCCGCGCCGGCTGCTGTTCGGTTTCGTGCCCAGTGCGGGCACCTCGGTGACGATCGCCTCTGCGATGCGGTCGATCCCGTCGTCCGGGTGCCGGTGGTCCAGCGTCAGGTTCTGCAACTCGGGCAGTGCGCCGAGGGGCTCGGGTGCGTCGGCCGGGACCAGCCGCGGTGTCCGGTCCAGGAGTACGGGAATGACCGAGAGGCCTAATGCGAGGGCTTCGACGATCTCGAAGCGGCTGCTCGTGGTGTGCCTCACCGCCCCGGATGACAGGAAGACGAACTCGGAGCGTGGCACGGACTGACCGACCGCTCAAGCCCAAACGGCATTGTGCCAACCGGGTGGTGGGGATGTACGGCGAGCGCCGGGGGTTTCCTGTTGCCAGTGGGGCGGGCAACAGGAAACGCGTCGGGCCGCAACCCTTGTGAGGGTTGCGGCCCGAACGACCCGTACCGGTGAGCCCGGTTGCGGCTTACTTGCGGATCAGGCTGCGCAGCACGTACTGCATGATGCCGCCGTTGCGGTAGTAGTCGGCCTCACCGGGGGTGTCGATGCGGACGACCGCGTCGAACTCGACGCCCGTGTCGGTGGTGACCTTGACCGTGCGCGGCGTGGTGCCCTCGTTGAGCTCGGTGACGCCGGAGATGGAGAAGGTCTCCTCGCCGGTCAGACCGAGGGACTCGGCGGACTGGCCCTCCGGGAACTGCAGCGGGAGCACGCCCATGCCGATGAGGTTGGAGCGGTGGATGCGCTCGTACGACTCGGCGATGACGGCCTTGACGCCCAGGAGGGCGGTGCCCTTGGCCGCCCAGTCGCGGGACGAGCCGGAGCCGTACTCCTTGCCGGCCAGGACGACCAGCGGGATGCCGGCAGCCTGGTAGTTCTGCGAGGCGTCGTAGATGAAGGAGACCGGGCCGCCGTCCTGCGTGAAGTCACGCGTGTAGCCGCCCTCGGTGCCCGGCGCGATCTGGTTGCGCAGGCGGATGTTGGCGAACGTACCGCGGATCATGACCTCGTGGTTGCCGCGGCGGGAGCCGTAGCTGTTGAAGTCGCGGCGCTCGACGCCGTGCTCCGTGAGGTACTTGCCGGCCGGGGTGTCGGCCTTGATGGCGCCGGCCGGGGAGATGTGGTCGGTGGTGACCGAGTCGCCCAGCTTGGCGAGGACGCGTGCGCCCGAGATGTCGGAGACCGGGGTGGTCTCCATCGTCATGCCCTCGAAGTACGGGGGCTTGCGGACGTACGTCGACTCCGGGTCCCACTCGAAGGTGTTGCCGGTCGGGATCGGCAGCGCCTGCCACTGGGCGTCGCCGGCGAAGACGTCGGAGTAGGACTTGTTGAACATGTCCTCGCCGATGGCGTTCGCCACGACGTCGTTGACCTCGGCCTCGGACGGCCAGATGTCGGACAGGTAGACCGGCTTGCCGTCCTGGTCCGTGCCCAGGGCGTCCTTGGTGATGTCCACCTTCATGGAGCCGGCGATCGCGTAGGCGACGACCAGTGGCGGGGACGCCAGGTAGTTCATCTTGACGTCGGGGTTGATGCGGCCCTCGAAGTTGCGGTTGCCGGAGAGGACCGAGGTGACGGCGAGGTCGTGGTCGTTGACGGCCTTGGAGACCTCCTCCGGCAGCGGGCCGGAGTTGCCGATGCAGGTGGTGCAGCCGTAGCCGACGAGGTTGAAGCCGACCTTGTCGAGGTACGGGGTCAGGCCCGCCTTGTCGAAGTAGTCGGTGACGACCTTCGAACCCGGGGCGAGGGTGGTCTTGACCCAGGGCTTGCGGGTCAGGCCCTTCTCGACCGCCTTCTTGGCCACCAGCGCGGCGGCGACCATGACGTACGGGTTGGAGGTGTTGGTGCAGGAGGTGATGGCGGCGACCGTCACGGCGCCGTGGTCCAGCGTGTAGGTCGAGCCGTCGGGGGCGGTGACCGGGACCGGGTTGGACGGCGCACCGTTCGGGTGGACGGCCGGGGCGTCGGAGGCCGGGAAGGACTCCTTGCCCGCCTCGTCCACCTCGTCGACGTAGTTGCGGACGTCCTGCTTGAACTGCTCGGCCGCGTTGGCGAGGACGATGCGGTCCTGCGGGCGCTTCGGGCCGGCGATGGACGGGACGACCGTGGAGAGGTCGAGCTCCAGCTTCTCGGAGAAGTCCGGCTCGGCGGCCGGGTCCAGCCAGATGCCCTGCGTCTTGGCGTATGCCTCGACGAGTGCGACCTGCTGCTCGGAGCGGCCGGTCAGGCGCAGGTAGTTCAGGGTCTCGTCGTCGATCGGGAAGATCGCGGCGGTGGAGCCGAACTCCGGCGACATGTTGCCGATGGTGGCGCGGTTGGCGAGGCTCGTGGCGGCCACACCCTCGCCGTAGAACTCGACGAACTTGCCGACCACGCCGTGCTTGCGGAGCATCTCGGTGATGGTCAGCACCAGGTCGGTGGCGGTGGTGCCGGGCTTCAGCTCGCCGGTCAGCTTGAAGCCGACGACGCGCGGGATGAGCATCGAGACCGGCTGGCCGAGCATCGCGGCCTCGGCCTCGATACCGCCGACGCCCCAGCCGAGGACGCCGAGGCCGTTGACCATCGTGGTGTGCGAGTCGGTGCCGACCAGGGTGTCGGGGTAGGCCTTGCCGTCGCGGACCATGACGACACGGGCCAGGTGCTCGATGTTGACCTGGTGGACGATGCCGGTGCCGGGCGGGACGACCTTGAACTCGTCGAACGCGGTCTGGCCCCAGCGCAGGAACTGGTAGCGCTCCTTGTTGCGGCCGTACTCCAGCTCGACGTTCTGCTGGAAGGCATCGTTGGTACCGAACTTGTCGGCGATGACGGAGTGGTCGATGACCAGCTCGGCCGGGGCCAGCGGGTTGATCTTCGCCGGGTCGCCGCCGAGCTCCTTGACGGCCTCACGCATGGTGGCGAGGTCGACGACACAGGGAACGCCGGTGAAGTCCTGCATGATGACGCGGGCCGGCGTGAACTGGATCTCCTGCGAGGGCTGGGCCTGCGAGTCCCAGCCGCCGAGGGCGCGAATGTGGTCGGCGGTGATGTTCGCGCCGTCCTCGGTGCGGAGCAGGTTCTCCAGCAGGACCTTAAGGCTGTAGGGGAGCCGGGCCGAGCCCTCCACCTTGTCCAGGCGGAAGATCTCGTACGACTCGTCGCCCACCTGCAGCGTGCTGCGGGCGTCGAAGCTGTTCGCCGACACGACAGTCTCCTTCATTCATGTGCGCGTACCACCGCATCCTGCCGCCACGCCGTCTTGGCCAATCCGCTAAGGTAAGGCTAAGTTAGGTAACCCTTACTTGGGTGGCGGCCGAGGTGCGCCTCGGCAGATATCTCGATGTCGAGATAACTCTAGTACATGGGGCCGGGATGGTCATGCCCGGCCTCCCTGTGATGTTCTCTGGCGACGATGACCCCGAACCGCTTTCCGCCTTTTTCCGCCTTTCAGTGCGCCAAGCAGGGGTAACCGAGGGGGACGGGGTTCACCCGGACAACCCCGAACGGAGGCAGGCATGCAGCCCAGGACGTCGTACGACATCGGTGGATTTGCCGGACCTTTCGGGCGGCCTCAAACCCGTTCTCAGCGACGACGTTGACATGCCGTCACCCGAATGGACCCCCCAACAGGTGCCATCTCATATCTGAGATAACCTCAACCCCATGGCAGACGACTACCTCGTACGCATCGGCAAGCTCATCCGTGACGCCCGGCAACACCGGGGCTGGACACAGTCGCAGCTTGCCGAGGCGCTCGGAACCAGCCAGAGCGCCGTCAATCGCATCGAGCGCGGCAACCAGAACATCAGCCTTGAGATGATCGCCCGTATCGGTGAAGCCCTGGACAGCGAAATCGTCTCCCTGGGCTACTCGGGCCCGATGCATCTCAGGGTGGTCGGCGGTCGCCGGCTGTCCGGGGCCATCGATGTGAAGACGAGCAAGAACGCGTGCGTGGCACTGCTGTGCGCCTCGCTGCTCAACAAGGGCCGCACGGTACTGCGTCGGGTCGCCCGCATCGAGGAGGTGTACCGCCTGCTGGAGGTACTGGGCTCCATCGGCGTGCGCACCCGCTGGATCAACGACGGCATCGACCTGGAGATCGTGCCGCCGGCCGACCTCGACCTCGACGCCATCGACGCGGAGGCGGCCCGCCGTACCCGGTCCATCATCATGTTCCTCGGCCCGTTGCTGCACCGCATAGACCGCTTCAAGCTGCCGTACGCCGGCGGCTGCGACCTCGGCACCCGGACCGTCGAGCCGCACATGATCGCGCTGCGCCGGTTCGGCCTGGACATCGCGGCGACGGAGGGCCAGTACCACGCGTTGGTCGACCGCTCCGTCCGCCCCGACCGCCCGATCGTGCTGACGGAGCGCGGGGACACGGTCACCGAGAACGCGCTGCTGGCCGCAGCCCGCCACGACGGCGTGACGACGATCCGCAACGCCTCCTCCAACTACATGGTCCAGGACCTGTGTTTCTTCCTGGAGGCGCTCGGCGTCAAGGTCGAGGGCATCGGCACCACCACGCTCACCGTGCACGGCATGCCGAACGTCGACGTCGACGTCGACTACTCCCCCTCCGAGGACCCGGTCGAGGCGATGAGCCTGATCGCCGCCGCCGTCGTCACGGAGTCGGAACTGACGGTGCGTCGGGTGCCGATCGAGTTCCTCGAGATCGAGCTCGCGGTCCTGGAGGAGATGGGCCTCGACCACGACCGGACGCCCGAGTACGTCGCCGACAACGGCCGTACGCGGCTGGTGGACCTCACCGTCAAGCCCTCCAAGCTGGAGGCGCCGATCGACAAGATCCACCCGATGCCGTTCCCCGGCCTGAACATCGACAACGTGCCGTTCTTCGCGGCGATCGCGGCCTCCGCACAGGGCAAGACCCTCATCCACGACTGGGTCTACGACAACCGCGCGATCTACCTGACCGACCTCAACCGCCTCGGCGGCCGCCTCCAGTTGCTGGACCCGCACCGCGTCCTGGTCGAGGGCCCGACCCGCTGGCGCGCCGCCGAGATGATGTGCCCGCCGGCCCTGCGCCCCGCGGTCGTCGTCCTGCTGGCGATGATGGCGGCGGAGGGCACGTCCGTACTGCGCAACGTGTATGTCATCAACCGGGGTTACGAGGATCTGGCCGAGCGGCTGAACTCGATCGGGGCGCAGATCGAGATCTTCCGGGACATCTGAATCGCGAATGCCGCCGCACCCTGCCTGACCTGCACGAATGCAAGTTCGGGACGAGTGCGGCGGCATCTCTGGGACTTCTCTGGGACTTTGGGCCGGGACCGGGCTGTTCCCGGTCGCTCTGCCGGCAGTTGAGGCCCGCACCCGTCCTGGGCGTCGCCGAGCTCGTGGGGGTGTCGGGTCAGCAGGTCGGGGGTCAGGCCCATGGCTTCGGCCAACTCGGCGACCCGGCCGAGTGCTTCCTCGCGTCGGCCGGTGGCGCGCAGGGGTTCGGCGATCAGGTCCGCGAGGCGCAGCCGGGGGGTCCGCGGAGAGCCTGGGCTGCTGAAAGACGACGCCGAAGCCGGTGCGTTATTCGCGTCGGGCGCGGTGGCGCCAGCGACGTACGGGCTCGCCGACGAGAAGCAGGGTTCCGGAGTCGGTCCGGCGGGATGTGCGGGCGTGACGGCGAGCTCGTCCTGGATGCTCGGCAGTGCGATGTTCACGGACGAGTCGTCCAGCACCTGCGGTAGCTGGGCTGTCGCGATCACCAGCGTCGGCAACGTCTCACTGCTGGCTTGCGCCGCTTCCGTGATGCCGGGGATTCCGTGTATCGCGGGCGCATCGAAAAACGCATACGCCCGCGATACAGTCTTCCGTCTTCACTGGCGGCATGGACCACAGCACATCACTGTCAGCCCCAGCCCGTCGTACGCGCAGGATCGTGATCGTCAGTCTGGCGATCCTCGGTGCAGCGATCGCTGCGTTCGGCCCGGTCGACACGGTACTGAAGATGTTGTCCATGCCGCTGCGCAGGCCGGTGTGGCACGTCTGGGTCGGTACGTTCAACGGCGTGGCACTCATCACGGTGGCCGCGCTGCCGTTGGCCGCGCTGGCGGTGTGGGCTCTGGCACGCCGTCGGAGTGCCGCCGGCACCACGCCGGCGTGGCGGATGTCGCTGGCCGAGGTCGGCATCGTCTACGGGACGGTGCCGTGGGTCTGGATCATCATGCTGCCGGGCGACGAGGCCGGCGCCGTCGTGAGCCTGGTACCGCTGCGGGACCTGCTCGCGATGGCGACGGGCCAGGTCGTCGGCAACCTGCTGGTGTTCGCGGCGCTGGGGTTCTTCGCCCCGCTGCGGTTCGCGGCGCTGGCGTCGGTACCGCGGATCCTGGCGCTCGCGGCGGGCTGCTCGGTCCTGCTCGAGGCCGCGCAGTACGTCCTGCGGCTGGACCGGGTGTCCTCCGTGGACGACGTACTGCTCAACACCGCCGGCGCCGGGCTGGCCGCACTGGCGTCGCGCCGCTGGTGGCGCGCTGAGGCCGGAGCGTCGTCAGACCGACCCCGACCGGCCCCGGTAGGGGCACGCTGAGCCGCCCGCGGTACGCCGGTCAGCAGCCCTGGGCGGTGGCCGAGGCGCACAGGCAGACGGCCGCTGCGGCGGTCGGCCTCGGTACACCGCCACCTCGGCCTCGGGAATCAATCGAATCGTGGTTGGCGCTGAGATTGATCATGGTCCGATGGTGGCCGCAAGGGCGTTGATGCGGTCCGCGTATTCGCGGCGGGCTTTGCGCTGTGCCGGGATCGCCGAGGCGGCGTCGAGCGGCTGGCAGCGCGGCTTGCTCGACGGGCTCCAGCTCGGCCGCACGCAGGAAGTCGGCGACCTTGCCCGGCATGTCGAGGGTGACCGACAGTTCCGGGGCCTGGGTGTCCTGGTGGCCGGCGGTGTACTCGGGCATGAGGTCGGCGATGGCGGTGCGGATGGCGCCCCGGCTGACGTCGTGTTCGCGGGCGAGGCCGGCGATGGTCTGGCCGCCCAGGTACGCGGCGCGCACGGCGTCGGTCTTCTCGTCCTTGACGGCCGGACGGCGCTCGCCCTTGTTGCCCTTGGCCTCGGCGGCTCGCAGCCCGTCGTAGGTCAGTTCCCGCTGGAGGTCCCGATGGAGTTCGCCGACGGCCGCGAGGGGCTGCACCGTGAACTTCACGGTGGACTGCAGCTCTCCGGTGCGCGGGTGGCGTGCGGTGAGGTCCATCGCGGAGAACGCGCCGCCGTGGATGCGCAGGGCGAGGCGGCCCTGGTGCAGGACGTCCAGCACGTCGAGGATGTGCTGCGTGCCTCGCACAAGGCGGAACATCTCGGAGATGTGCACGGTGTCGCCCGGCCGCGCGTACGTGAGCAGCTCGCCGAACTTCGGGCGCTGGAGCGGGTGGAGGCGGCTGGAGGTGCCGGCCTCCTCCTCGAACGTCACCGGGTCCTTGATCCCGGCCTCGGCAAGAACGAGGTTCTGACGGCCGGTCGACTGCTGGTCGGTCGACACCCGCTTGTAGACCGGATCGGCCATGATGCTCCCCGCTCCTGTGGACGGATCCGGCCTAGCTGTCATCAAACCCTGTCATCAGCCGCCATCGGTTCTGATGGGAGCCGTGCCGCCGCGAGGCCCCGGAATGGAAGCCGAA
Source organism: Streptomyces sp. KR55 (assembly GCF_052245645.1). Lineage (NCBI taxonomy): Bacteria > Bacillati > Actinomycetota > Actinomycetes > Kitasatosporales > Streptomycetaceae > Streptomyces > Streptomyces sp. KR55. The sequence continues at coordinate 12,115 of NZ_JBQQCE010000160.1, forward strand.
TGGGTCGTGCATGCGTCCGGAGAAGGACGCCGGAGACGTCCGAATGGATTCGATATTCTCGAAATAATGATGGTGGCTTCTGTGGGGATTTCAGACCCCTGCCCCCAGTGCTCTTGTCGCAGGTTTACTGTAAGGCCGCGCATCAATTCCCTGATTCTTCACCTGTCGGCGTGCGGGGACATCGCGGGTAGTTCCACAGTGATGCGGATCCCGCCGGCAGAGCGCGGGGTGAGGGTGAGCGTTCCGTCGTGTGCCTGGGTGATGGTTTTGACGATGGCCAGGCCGAGGCCGACGCCTGCGTGGTCGGCGTGTATGCGCTCGGTGCCGCGCTGGAATGGCTCGGTGAGTGTCGAGACCAGCTGTGGGGTGAGCTTCTCGCCGGTGTTTTCGACAGTGAGCACCACAGTCTTGGGGCGGACGCTGGTATTCACCCACACGGTGCCCTGTTCAGGCAGGTTGTGGACGATCGCGTTGTGCACGAGGTTCGTGGTCAGCTGCAGCAGGAGCGCTTGCGATCCGATCGTGGGGGTGATGTCGCCCCAGGTCTCGATGATGACGCCATGCTTTTCCGCGAGGGGGAGGAGTGTTTCGGTGGCTTCTTCCGCCATGAGGGACAGGTCGACGCGTTCTCGGGTGAAGGACCGCTGGTTGGCGCGGCTGAGCAGGAGCAGTGCCTCTGTAAGGTCGATCGCTCGGGTGTTGACGGTGTGGAGGCGGTCGATGACTTCGCCGGCGTCGCGGTTCGGATCGGTGCGGGCCACGTCGAGTAGCGCCTTCGAGATCGCCAGCGGGGTGCGCAGTTCGTGGGAGGCGTTGGCTGCGAATCTCTGCTGCTCGGCGACGTGCGCTTCGAGCTGCGCGAGCATGGTGTCGAAGGCGTCGGCGAGTTCGCGGAACTCATCTTTGCGGCCCGGTAGCCGGATCCGGTGGGAGAGCGATCCGGTCGAGGCCAGGCGGGTGGCGTCGGTGATGCGGGTCAGCGGGGCGAGCATCCGGCCGGCGAGGATCCACCCTCCCAGCAGACCGAATACCAGCAGGAACGCCAGTGCTGTGGCTGCCGCTGGGGCGAAAGCGTGCAGGAGGTTGGACCGGACGGGAAAAACACCATGAAGGTCGGTGGTAGTGGGGTCGATGAGCGCACGCTCGGGGACGTAACGCAGAAGGAACAGCCACACGGCCGCGAGCAGCAAGGCGCCTGCGAGCATGAGGAACGCGGCGTAGCTGAGGGTGAGTTTGAGGCGAACGCTCAAACCAGGTGCTCTATCCACGCTCGCCTCCCTCATGTCCGGCCTGTGGTTGCGTGTCGATGCGGTAGCCGACGCCGGCCACGGTGGCGATGATCCAGGGTTCGCCGAGACGCTTGCGCAGTGCCGAGACGGTGATCCGCACGGCGTTGGTGAACGGGTCGGCGTTCTCATCCCACGCGCGTTCCAGTAGCTCTTCGGCGCTGACGACACCGCCTTCGGCGGCGACGAGGACTTCAAGCACGGCGAACTGTTTCCGAGTGAGCGGGACGTAACGGTCGTCGCGGTAGACCTCGCGGCGGAACGGATCCAGACGCAGGCCTGCGATCTCTCGCATGGGCGGCCTGTTGTGCGCGCGTCTGCGGTCGAGTGCTCTGAGCCTGAGCACGAGCTCTTGCAGCTCGAACGGCTTCGTGAGGTAGTCGTCGGCGCCGAGCTCGAACCCGGAGGCCTTGTCGTCGAGCCGGTCGGCAGCAGTGAGCATCAGGATCGGCATGCCACTGCCGGAGGCGACGATGCGTTTGGTGATCTCGTCACCGGACGGTCCGGGGACGTCGCGGTCGAGGACGGCGATGTCGTAGGCGTTGATGCTCAGCAGTTCCAGAGCGGTCTCGCCGTCACCTGCGATGTCGGCCGCGATCGCTTCCAGGCGTAGGCCATCGCGGATGGCTTCTGCCAGAAAGGATTCGTCCTCGACGATCAACACACGCATGCTCCGAATGCTACGAGCCGGCGCATATCGTCGGCATATCGAAAACCACATACATGCCGGCAACACCACGCTGCCTTGACTGGCGGTATGACTCGAACCCCACCATCAGCACCAACAACGACCCGCCGGATTCGCTGGCTCCTTGTCGTCGGCCTGCTAGTCGTCACAGCAGCGATCACCGCAGCCCTCGGCTACCAAGTGCCGAAGTCCTCGACCGCATCACCTCCCTCGACCGCGCCACCCTCCTCGACCGCATCACCTCCCTCGACCGCGCCACCCTCCTCGACCGCATCAGCACCCATCGACACTCCTCCCGGCGACCACAAGCGTGCAGACCGCAAGGGTGCACTGGGCGAGGCTGACGGCGCCGTCCCTGACGGCGTGACAGTGTTTGATGACGGGTATCCCGGCGTAGCCAACCTCGACCCCGAGCTGCTCCAGGCCCTGCGCGAAGCGGCGACGGATGCCGCTGACGACGGCGTCAAGTTCTACGTCAACAGCGGCTGGCGTTCCCCAGAGCGCCAGAATCAGCTTCTTCGTGAGGCGGTCTCGAAGTACGGCTCGGAAGAGGAAGCTGCCCGATGGGTGGCCACCGCGGCGACGTCTCCTCACGTGTCGGGGGACGCGGTCGACATCGGGCGCTCCGATGCGACGGCGTGGCTGTCCGAACATGGTGCCGAGTACGGGCTGTGCCAGATCTACAGGAACGAACCCTGGCACTACGAACTGCGCACCAATGCGATCGATCGTGGTTGCCCGCGCATGTACGCCAATCCGACCCAGGACCCGAGGATGCAGCAGTGAGCGGCAGTCCCAGCTACCCGGGGGTTACTTGGCACTTCCTCGGCTGCTCGTTAACGGCACACGCAGAAGAGTGCCAGTTCTCCAAGATCATCCCGTGGCAGGTTTCTGCCGTATCCGGGTCACACCCCAGGTGCCCCAGCCGACCGACCTGACCGGCGGCCTCCTCACCCCACCTGCACGACGGCCTCGAGGCCGACGGGGCGGTCGTCGGAGCCGGCCGAGGGACGGCTCCGACGCAGCGTCGCTACCGACCTTCGCCACGATGGGCCGCGATGACTCGGTCCAGGGTGAGGTGGTCGGCCCAGCTGCCGTGGAAGCCGAAGGGCACCCGGCTGGGGTGAAATCGCACCACGAGATGATCAGTCCGTGCCGTCGGCGGTGCCGTTCGCCGTGGCAGGAAAGAGACGCTGAACGGCCGCGACGACGGCGGCGCGGCGGGCCGCCAGGGAGGGGTCACGGACCTGGTCGGCGGCCGCATCGACGAGATCAAGCTGGCCGGCCCAGGCCATGGCGATCTGGTTGACGAAGACGAGGATGTCGATGGGTTCCCAGGCGGGATCCAGGTGGCCGGCTTCCTGGGCCTTGCGGAGCTGCTCGACCTTGCGGCGGACGGTTTCTTGGGTGGCGGCGTCGGCGGCGTCGCCCGCGAACTCCATGCGGCCCCAGCTCATGAGCCGGAAGCGGTCGGGGTGGCGCAGGAAGTAGTCGTGCACCCGCCCTGCGTATTCGGGCAGGTCGGTGGGGTCCAGGCGGGTCGCCTCGGCCACCGCGGCCATCTCCTCTTCGGCGACGAACCGGTAGAGCTCTTCCTTGCTGCGGAAGTACGCGTAGAGGCGTTCCGTGCTGGTCTTCGCCGCCTTGGCGATACGCGTGATCCGCGCGCCGGCGATCCCGTACCGGGCGAACTCGGCCCTTGCCGCGGTGACGATGCGGTCGCGGGTCGAGTCTGCGCCGGTCGAAGAGGTCATGTCTTAAGACTACCTAACCAAAAAGTCTTGTTTGGTAAAGGCCGTCGGCAGGACGTACGGTAAAAGCAAACATTTTGGTTTGACCTGAGGAGTGCGTCATGCAGCACAGGACACTCGGCAGCCAGGGCCTGACCGTCTCGGCGATCGGCTACGGCTCGATGGGCCTGACGATGGCCTACGGCCCCGGCGACGAGCAGGAGGGCATCGCCGCCATCCGGCGCGCCCACGACCTGGGCGTCACCTTCTTCGACACCGCCGAGCTCTACGGCTGGGGCACCGGCTCCAACGAGATCCTGGTCGGCAAGGCGGTCAAGGACTTCCGCGACGAGGTGGTCCTGGCCACCAAGTTCGGCTTCGACCTGTCCTCCCGGTCGGAGCAGGGCTTCGGCCTCAACAGCCGCCCCGACAACATCCGCAAGGTCACCGACAACAGCCTGCGCCACCTCGGCGTCGACCACATCGACGTCCTCTACCAGCACCGCGTCGACCCGGACGTGCCCATCGAGGACGTCGCGGGCACCGTCAAGGAACTGATCGACGCGGGCAAGGTCAAGTACTTCGGCCTGAGCGAGGCCGGCCCGCAGACCATCCGCAAGGCCCACGCCGTGCAGCCGGTCTCCGTCCTGCAGACCGAGTACTCCCTGTTCGAGCGGGACGTCGAGCAGCTCTTCCCGACCCTCGACGAACTGGGCATCGGCTTCGTCGCCTACTCGCCGCTGGGCCGCGGCTTCATCACCGGCACCGCCAAGCCCGCCGGCGCATACGACGCCACCGACATACGCAACTCCGACCCGCGCTGGCAGCCCGGCAACTTCGAGAAGAACGTCGAGGCCGTCAACCGCCTCGCCGACCTGGCCGCGTCCAAGGGCATCACCGTCTCCCAACTGGCCCTGGCCTGGCTGCTCACCCGCGGCGAGCACATCGTGCCCATCCCCGGCACCCGCAGCCCCAAGCGCATCGAGGAGAACGCCGGCGCCGCCGACGTCACCCTGACCGAGGCCGACCTCGCCGCGATCGACGAGATCCTCCCCCACGGCGGCTTCGGCGCCCGCTACGCCGAGGGCCACGTGCCCACCTGGATCTGACCCCGGGCCAGAACCGCCCCGACGGCCACCGCCGGGGCCCTCGCCGCCCCGAGGGCCCCGGCAGCGCTGCGCACCTGCCATCTGGAGCCGACACCCCGGTACGGACACCGCGTCAGGAGGCGTTCAGCTCCTCGACGGCACCGGCTACGCGCCGCCCGAGGTGCTGACCCACTGCGACGGCTCCTGAACCACCATGCACCGCCCTCGACGCGAAGCATTTCCGAGCCTGGCGCAATTTCGTCTTGCGTTTGGCCACCACTCCCTCTTCACGGCAGTCCCTAAGGGTAGGCTAACCTACCTGCCGTGAAAGCCGGTGATGAGATCTCTGCGGCCATGCGTCCCCGCGGCCATGAACTGTCGGCCACGGGTGTCACCGTGGCGTACGAGGGCGTGGACGTCGTGCATGACGCGTCGTTGGCGCTGCGGCCCGGCGAGGTGACCGTCCTGGTGGGTCCGAACGGCAGCGGGAAGTCGACGCTGCTGCGTACGCTCGCACGGCTGCAGCGGCCCCGGACCGCCACGCTCGTCATCGACGCCGACATCGACGGCCTGACTCTGACATCTCGTGAGTTCTCGCGCCATGTCGCCCTGTTGACCCAAGGGCGCCCCACCCCCAGCGGGCTGACCGTACGGGATGTCGTCGAGTTCGGCCGCTACCCCTACCGGGGCCGCTGGGGCAAGGCGGATCCGGACGGCCGGGCGGCGGTGGACCGTGCGCTCGCCATGACGGGTGTCACTGAGCTCGCCGAGCGCGGCGTCGAGCACCTGTCCGGAGGGCAGCTCCAGCGCGTCTGGCTGGCCGGCTGCCTGGCGCAGGAGACCGGTGTGCTGCTTCTCGACGAGCCGACGACCTATCTCGATCTGCGGTACCAGATCGAGCTGTTGGACCTCGTCCGCGACCTGGCGGACGAGCACGGGATCGCCGTCGGTGCCGTCCTGCACGACCTCGACCAGGCTGCGGCCGTCGCCGACCGGATCGTGCTGCTCCACAAGGGACGGGTCGTCGCCGACGGCCTCCCCCAGGACGTACTGACACCGGAGCGGCTGACCGACACGTACGGCATCCGCGTCGAGGTCGACACCGACCCCGTCACGGGCCGGCTGCGCACCCGCGCGATCGGCCGACACCACACGCGAAGCGAAAGGCTCACCACACCCTCATGAGACGCCTCCTGATGACCGCGGCGGCCGCCACCGCCGCGGCCCTTGCCCTGACCGCCTGCGGCACGACCGAGCCCGCCGCCGACAGCAACGACGCGAAGAAGGCCGGCGAGGGCATCACGCTCACCGATGCCTCCGGTGCGAAGGTCGAACTCGACGGGCCGGCCAAGAAGGTCGTCGGAACCGAATGGCACGAAGTCGAGCTCCTGATATCGCTGGGTGTCGACCCGGTCGGCGTCGCCGACGTCAAGGGCTACAAGACCTGGGACACCGTGGTCCCGCTGAAGAACGAGCCCAAGGACATCGGCACCCGCGGCGAGCCCAGCATGGACACCATCGCCGCCCTGTCGCCGGACCTCATCGTCGCCAGCACCGATCTGCCGCCGGCCGCCGTGAAGCAGCTGCGCAAGGTCGCCCCGGTCCTGGAGGTGCGGTCCGCCAACGCCTCCGACCCGATCGGGCAGATGACGAAGAACCTCGACCTCATCGCCAAAGCCACCGGCACCACCGAGCGGGCCGAGAAGCTCAAGAACGAGTTCGACACCAAGGTCGCCGAGGGCAAGAAGGCCCTTGCGGACGCCGGTCTCGACGGCGCGGAACTCGCTTTCGCCGACGGCTACGACATCTCCAACCAGGTCTCGATCCGGCCTTTCACCAGCGGCTCGCTCATCGGCGCGGTCAACGAGCAGCTCGGCCTGAAGAACGCCTGGACCGTCGAGGGCGACAAGGACTACGGGCTCGGCACCACTGATGTCGAGGGGCTCACCAAGCTGAGCGACGACGTGCAGTTCGCCTACATCGGCAACGACGGGGACAAGAGCAGCACTCCGTTCACCGGCGCCCTGGCCAAGGACAAGGTGTGGACCTCGCTGCCGTTCGTGAAGAAGGGCAACGTCCACCGACTGTCCGACGGCATCTGGATGTTCGGCGGCCAGGAGTCGATGGGCGCCTACGTCGACGCCCTCGTCGGCGAGCTGACGAAGTAGCGCCATGGCCGTCACCGCGACAACTCCCGCCACCCGTCCGTCGGCGGCCACGTCCCGGACGGGCGCGGCCGCGGTGACGGCCGCTCTGGCCCTGCTGGTCACGGCCCTCGCGGTCGTGGACATCACACAGGGCACGGCCGCCGTCGGCGCCGGTGAGGTGTGGAAGGCGCTCACCGGCCGGGCCGACCCGGCAGACGCCTCCGTCGTCATCGCCTCCCGGCTGCCGAGGGCGACCGCGGGGCTGCTCGTCGGGGCCGTCCTCGGCATGGCGGGCGCCGCCCTGCAAGCGGTCAGCCGCAACGTCCTCGCCTCACCCGACACCCTCGCGGTGAACGCCGGCTCCTACCTGACCCTCGGCCTGGCCGCGGTCACCGGTGTCTCGCTCCCGCTGTTCGCCTCCTCCGGCGTCGCGTTCGTCGGCGGCCTCGCGGCGGCGGCCGTCGTGCTCGGCCTGTCCGGCCTGGGCGCGGGCACCGTCCGGCTCGTACTCGCCGGCAGCGCTCTCACCCTCGGCCTCACCGCCATCACCGAAGGGCTCCTCCTGCTGTTCCCCCAGCAGACCGAGGGCCTCTACCAGTGGAACCAGGGCAGCATCTCCCAGAACGGCTTCGACGGCGTGCTGCAG
>NZ_JBQQCE010000161.1:0-19498 GCF_052245645.1 Streptomyces sp. KR55
CGCTGCGGTTTCGTGCGGCTGACCGGACGCTGACGGTTGACTAGGCGTCGGCGACTCTGGACGCGGCGGTGGCGCTGGCCGCTGAGCGTACGGGGGCTGTTTTGCGGAGTTAGGTCGCGGTAGCGCCGGGGGACTGCGGGTTTTTGGCGGCTGCGGGTTGGTTGTGGCTGTGTTTACCACGCGGCGGAGCCGCGTGGTAAACACATGCCCCGCGCCCCTTGTGGGGGGCGTGCCCCCACACCCCCCTCGGTCACCTCACTCGTTCGGGTGGCAAATTCGGGTGATCTGGCCCGTTCGGGGCATGCGGTCGACAGAATCGGACCGGCCTTTCGAGGCCGGTCTGCGCTGTCACGGCCTGCAATGGGGGCCTCCGTATGATCCGTAACCCACGGGCGCCCGGCAGGGTGGTCGCGCTGGGGCCTCCCACCATGTGGGGCGCGCAGGACGCGCTGCTACGGCCCATGCCCCCGCGCATCGACGGGCTGAACGTCGCCGCCGCCCAGCTCTCCGCCGACCGCGGCTCCTCCGCCGGCGGCGATCTGTACGAGGTCGTCGCCACCGAGCACGGTGTCCGCGTCGTGATGGGGGACGTACGCGGGCACGGGCTGGCCGCGATAGGGACCGTCGCCGCCGTCCTCGGCAGCTTCCGGGAGGCCGTGCACGACGAGCCCGAACTCGCCGGAGTTCTGCGCCGGATGGACCGCGCCCTGGCCCGGTACCTGAGGGAGCGGGCCGACAGCCTCGCGGCCGAGGAGTTCGTGACCGTCCTGCTGCTGGAGATCGGGCGGGACGGCGAGGTGCGGGCCCTCAACTGCGGCCACCCCTGGCCGTACCGGCTCCTCGGCACCCACGTCGAGCCACTCGCCCGAGCCGATCCCCTCCCACCCCTGGGCTCGTTCCCGCTACCGCCCGACCTGCCCGCCGTACCCTTCGGCCAACTCCGGCCCGGCGAGGCATTGTTCCTCTTCACGGACGGCGCCGAGGACGCCCGAGACGCTCATGGCCGGTTCTTTCCGTTGCCGGAGGTACTCGCGGAGGCTCTGCGCGAGGGCGCGGACACCCCGCAGTCCATGCTGGGTGCCGTCTTCACCCGCGTGTTGCGCCACACCAGCGGCAGCCCCACCGACGACATAGCCCTCCTGGCACTCCGCAACGAACGGCACCACAGACACCCCTCAGGGGCGCGGGGAACTGCGCGAGCAACCACCCCCCACCCGCAGCCGACAACCCACCGCTAGCCCTACGGTCCCCGGCACAGCGAGCGCAGTGCCGCGCGCCGATGCCGGGCCGCAGCTGTACGAGGGGGAGCCGACGGCCCGGCCGGCCTCTTGCGAGGCATTTCAGTCAACCGGCCGGAAACTCTCCGCAACAGTGCGCGCACAGCCCGGATTCGCGCACTCCGTTCACACCCCGTGTGAAGGCGAATTCACTACGCTGTCGACACCGAGCCATCTGGGGGGCCTTTCCGATGCAGCCCAACACTCTGCTCGACGCGATCCTGGACGAGGCGGGGATCTCGCACGCCGGTCTCGCGGCACATGTGAACCAGGCCGGGCGGGCGCGCGGGCTCGCGCTCCGCTACGAACACACCGCCGTGGCACGCTGGTTGAAGGGCCAGCGGCCGCGTGGTCAGGTGCCCGACCTGATCTGCGAGGTGCTCGCCGCCCGGCTGCACCGGCCGGTGACACTCGACGACATCGGACTCGGCGTACCGGGGGAGCCGACCGGCGCGCACGGCACCTCGCTGTCCGGCTTCGTCGAACGCGCCACCGCCCTGTGGCGCTCCGACGAACAGCAGCGCCCGCACGTCCTCGGCGCCCCCGCCGTCACCGGCACGCCGGCCGTCATGCCCGTGTGGGAGTGGGAGAACCCGCCCGAGGACGTGGACGTCTCCCGCGGCGGCCGGCACCGGGTCACCCCGGCCGACATCGAGATGCTGCGCGCCGCCCGCACCCACTACGAGCAGATGTACCGCAAGGCCGGCGGTGTCGCGACCCGCACCCGGATCGTCGGCTTCCTCAACTCCGAGGCGGCGCCCCTGCTGCGCGGCAGCTACACCGACGCCACCGGCCGCCAACTCCACCGCGCCACCGGCGGATTGGTCGCGATCGCCGGCATCTGCGCCTACGACTCCGACGCACACGGCCTCGCCCAGCGCTACTTCCACCAGGCGCTGCGGCTCGCCAAGGCCAGCGGCGACCGGGGACTCGGTGCCTATGTGATCGCGTTGCTCGTCAACCAGTCGCTGTTCATGCGGGAGTACCGCCAGGCCGTCGCCTTCGCGGAGGCTGCGCTGCGGGCCGCAGGCAAGCACATCACCCCGGCCCTCGCCTCCGATCTGTACGCGATGCAGGCGAAGGCGTACGCCCACCTCGGCGACGGCACGAGTGCCCTGTCCTGCATACGGCGGGCCGAGCAGGCCGCCGAACGCATCCGGCGCGGACACGAACCCGACGAGACCGGCTATGTCCAGCCGGGCCTGGTCAACGTCCAGGTGGCGGAGGCACTGCTCAGCCTCGGCGAACTGGCCGCCGCCGGTGAGCATGCCGCGGCCGCCGTGGACAACCCCGCGCACGACCGGGGGCGGGTGCACCGGCTCGCCATGCTCAGCACCATCGAACTGCGCCAGGGCAACGCCGAGAAGGCGGTGGCGACCGCGGTACAGATGGCCGAGCAGGCCCGCGGCATGGAGTCCCAGCGGCTGCGTGACAGACTCCGGGCGGTGCGCGAGCACCTGGTGCGCAGCGGCGGCGCGGGCACGGCCGAGGCCGCCGAACTCATCGACGGGGCACTGCGCGTACCGCTGTAGCGACACCGCCTGAACGGCAACGCCACGCTTTCCCTCTGCTGTGGGCACGCTCCTGCTGCGATATTGCCACTTACTCGGCGGAAGGTGGCAGAACCGTGCAGTGGACGAAACAGAACGAACAAACTGTGTATGAAAACCGCTGGTTCAGCGTCAATCTCGCAGATGTCGAGCTGCCGGACGGCCGGCACCTCGACCACTTCCTGATACGGCTGCGGCCGGTGGCCGTGGCCACGGTGGTGAACGAGGCCAACGAGGTCCTCCTCCTGTGGCGCCACCGCTTCATCACCGACAGCTGGGGGTGGGAACTCGCAGCGGGCGTGGTCGAGGACGGCGAGGACATCGCGGTCGCGGCTGCCCGGGAGCTCGAGGAGGAGACGGGCTGGCGGCCGGGACCCCTGCGCCACCTGATGAGCGTGGAGCCGTCCAACGGGCTCACCGACGCCCGGCACCACATCTACTGGGCCGACGAGGGCGAATACATCGGGCACCCCGTGGACGACTTCGAGTCGGACCGGCGGGAATGGGTCCCCCTCAAGCTCGTCCCCGATCTGGTCGCCCGCGGCGAGGTCCCGGCCGCCAACATGGCGGCCGCACTGCTTTTACTGCACCACCTCAGGCTCGGCCAGGACGCCGTCATCTAGCGGCCCAGTGCCTGCCAGACGGCCACGACGAGGGCGGCCACGGCCGTGACGGCGGTGACCGAGGGCAGCGGCCATCGGGCGTGTTCCAGGGTGATGAGCCGGGTGCTCAACTCGTCCAGTTCCTTGGCGGTTTCCTCGGTGCGATGGGAGAGCAGTGCCAGCCCGCCCTCGACACGGGCGTATGCCACGTCGAGACGGCGACGTAACTCTGCGAGTTCCTCCTGGGCGACGGAATGCTCGGGATCGGCGGTCACGAACCGCTCCTTTCCGTAGTCGTCTTACGTCCCTTGCATGCGCATGGTGAGTCAACTCGCCTGGTGGGCGCCTGGGGAGAGTGTGCGAACGGCATATGCGGGCCCGACGCGCACACGGTGTGTGAATGACGCGGGCCCGGCACCTCTCAGGTGCCGGGCCCACGGAGCGTCGCGCTCGGTAATCAGCCGTAGGTGTAGAAGCCCGAGCCGCTCTTGCGGCCCAGCCGGCCCGCGTCGACCATGCGCTGCAGCAGCGGGGGAGCGGCGTAGAGCGGCTCCTTGTACTCCTCGTACATCGAATGCGCCACCGACGCCACCGTGTCCAGGCCGATCAGGTCGGACAGCTTCAGCGGGCCCATCGGGTGGGCGCAGCCCATCTCCATGCCGTTGTCGATGTCCTCGCGGCTGGCGATGCCGGACTCGAACATCCGGATCGCGGAGAGCAGATAGGGGATCAGCAGCGCGTTGACCACGAAGCCGGAGCGGTCCTGGGCGCGGATGGCGTGCTTGCCGAGCACCTTCTCGGTGAACAGCTGCGCCCGGCCGAGCGTGCCCTCGGAGGTGGTCAGCGCGGGGATGAGCTCGACGAGCTGCTGCACCGGGGCCGGGTTGAAGAAGTGGATGCCGATGACCTGGTCGGGGCGCGAGGTGGCGACGGCCAGCTTCACCAGCGGGATCGAGGAGGTGTTGGAGGCCAGGATCGCGTCCGGGCGGGTCACGACCTGGTCGAGCACCTGGAAGATCTCGGTCTTGACCTGCTCGTTCTCGACGACGGCCTCGATGACCAGATCCCGGTCGGCGAACTCACCGAGGTCGGTGGTGAAGCTCAGCCGCGCCTGCGTGGCGTCCCGCTCCTCCTCGGTGATCTTGCCGCGCTCGGCCGCCTTGGTCAGGGAGTTGAACAGCCGGGTGCGGCCGATCTCCAGGGCCTCGCCGGTGGTCTCGGCGACCTTCACGTCCAGGCCGGCGCGGGCGCACACCTCGGCGATGCCAGCCCCCATCTGGCCGCAGCCCACCACTCCGACGCGCTCGATGTCGGTCACATCGTCCCCTTCGCTGATCCAGTCCCGAGGCAGGTCGCCGGGTTCCGGTGCCTGCTCCATTCGTGCACGTTACCCGTAAGTATCGATGATCGATCACCGGGGTGGGGCATCCTTGGGCGCGGAGACGATCCGTGACGGTGCGGATCCGCAGCGTATGTGGGGGTGCGTGTCGTGGGGCAGCTGTCTCGTCGGGCGTTTGCACTGGCCGCACTGTCGACCCTGGTGATGGCGCGAGACGCGGGTGCGGCCCCCCGTCGGCCGCGCACCACCACCGAGATGCGCGGCATGTGGCTGGCGACCGTGAACAACCGTGACTGGCCCTCCGCCATGGGCCTGACCGTAAAGGAGCAGCGCGCCGAGCTGATCGCCCACCTGGACCGGGCGGTCCGGTGCCGGCTCAACACGGTGATCTTCCAGGTGCGGCCGACGGCCGACGCGCTGTGGTCCTCGCCGTACGAGCCCTGGTCGGAGTACCTCACCGGCACCCAGGGGCAGCACCCCGGGTGGGATCCGCTCGGCACGGCGGTCGACGAGGCGCACGCCCGGGGCCTTGAGCTGCACGCCTGGTTCAACCCGCTGCGGGTGGCGATCCACACCGACCCGACCAGGCTCGTCTCCTCCCACCCGGCCCGCAAGAACCCGGACTGGGTGGTGGCCTACGGCGGCAGGCTCTACTACAACCCCGGGATTCCCGAAGTACGCACCTTCGTGCAGGAGGCGATGCTCGACGCCGTGGCCGGATACCCGGTCGACGCCGTCCACTTCGACGACTACTTCTACCCGTATCCGGTCGCCGGCCAGAGCTTCGACGACGACGAGGCCTACGGCACCCATGGCGCGGACTTCACGAACCGGGCCGACTGGAGGCGGGACAACATCGACCGGCTGGTGCGCGACACCGCGGCCGGCATCAAGGAGGTCCGCCCCGGCACGCGGTTCGGGATCAGCCCGTTCGGAGTGTGGCGCAACGCCGACACCGACCCGCTCGGCTCGGACACCCGGTCCGTGCAGACGTACGACGACCTGTACGCGGACACCCGCAAGTGGGTGCGTGAGAACTGGATCGACTACATCTGCCCACAGCTGTACTGGCACATCGGCAACGCCGCCGCCGACTACGCCACTCTCGTGCCGTGGTGGGCGGAGACGGCACGCGGTACCGGCACACAGCTGTACGTGGGAGAGGCGCTGTACAAGGCCGGTGATCCGGTGCAGCACGAAACCTGGCAGGACCCGGCCGAGCTGTCCCGGCACCTGACCTTCGCCCGCGACCACCCCGAGGTGCGCGGGCACGTCTTCTTCTCCGCCCGCGACGCGGCGGCCGACGCCCTCGGGGCGATGGCGCGGGTGGTCGCCGACCACTATCAGCAGCCGGCGATTCCCCCGCGCTGAATCACTGCCCGGTGGTTTCCTTGTGCCGGATCTCGGTGTCGGGGCCCGGTGAGCACACGCCTTCGTGCCCGTCCTGGAACTTGACGCGGTACGGGGGGTTGCCCTCCTGACCCATCACTTCGACGATCTCGCCGACCTTGTCGTGTTGGCCGACCACCCTGCCGTGCTGGACAAGCTGGTCGCCCACGCTTGCGCGCATCTGGGGCCTCCTCACCATGTGCGGAGCAGCGGTCCGTACTTTCGAGTCTAGGGCGGGCGACGCCGGTCCGTACCGGTGCGTGCGCGCCGCTCAGCCTCGCGCCCGTTGCGTGACGGCGATGCAGACGAGCACGGCCGCAGCCGTCAGCGGCGCGGCCACGGTCAGGTGCTCGCCCAGCAGCAGCACCGACCACACCAGTGTGAGCAGCGGCTGGGCCAACTGCAACTGGCTGGCCTTGGGGATGCCGATGGCCGCCATGCCCCGGTACCAGACGACCAGGCCGAGGAACTGCGAGCCGGCCGCGACCCAGAGCAACCCGGTCACGCTGTGCGCGGTGAGCTGGACGGGCTCGTAGGCGAGGGCGAGCGCCGCGGCGGGCACGGTGAGCGGCAGGCACAGCACCAGCGCCCAGCCGATCACCTGCCAGCCCGGCATGACCCGGGCCAGCCGCCCGCCCTCGGTGTAACCGGCCGCGCACACCAGCAGCGCCGCGAACAGATACAGGTCGGCGGAGGTGAGGGCGCCGCCGCTCTGCTGCACGGTGAAGGCGACCACCGCCGCCGCGCCGGCCAGCGCCGCCGTCCAGAAGGTGCGCGAGGGACGGGTGCCGACGCGCAGGGCGGACAACAGCGCGGTCGTCAGCGGCAGCAGACCGACCACGACCGCGGCGTGCGCGGTGGTGGACGTCTGGAGCGCGAGCGTGGTGAGCAGCGGGAATCCGACGACGACCCCGGCGGCGACGACCGCGAGACCCGGCCAGTGCGACCGGGTGGGCAACGGCACTCTCCCCCACGCTCGGCTTCGCTCGCGCGGGGGCACCCCCACCGCCAGCAGACAGCCCCCCGCGATGAGCGCCGCGAGCACACTGCGCACGGCGACCAGCGACCAGGGCCCGAAGCCCTCCAGGCCCCAGGCGGTGGCGGGGAAGGTGAGCGAGAAGGCGATGACGCCGAGGGCGGCCTGGAGGGTGCCCGCGGAGGCCTTGGTGGGGCCGCTGACCGCTATCCTGGTCGGGGCAGTAGCGCTACTCTGTGTTCTCATGCAAGAGCGTAGCAGTGTCGGTGAACTGGCGGATCAGCTGCGGCGGGACCTCGACCGCTACTCGTACGGTGGAAAGCTCCCATCCAGCCGGGCCCTGGTCGAGCGGTTCCGGGTGAGCCCGGTGACCGTCTCGCGTGCCCTCGCGCAACTGGCGGCCGAAGGTCTGGTCGTGACCCGGCCCGGCGCCGGAGCGTTCCGCGCCCGGCCGCGCGCCGAGGCCGCACCTGCCGGGGACACCTCCTGGCAGGAGGTCTCCCTCAGCGCGGACGGCGCCGCCGAGCTCGTACCGCGCTCGGTGGACGCCTCCGGCGTCCTGGTCTCGCTCGCCGCCCCGCCGCCCGGCGTGATCGAGTTCAACGGCGGCTATCTGCACCCCTCCCTCCAGCCGGAGCGGGCGATGGCGGCGGCGCTGTCCCGGGCCGGGCGTCGGCCCGGTGCCTGGGGCAGGCCGCCCATGGAGGGGCTGCCGGAGCTGCGCGAGTGGTTCGCGCGCAGCATCGGCGGCGCGGTCACGGCGGCCGAGGTTCTGGTCACCTCCGGCGGACAGTCGGCGCTGACCACCGCCCTGCGCGCACTGGCGCCGCCCGGCGCGCCGGTGCTCGTGGAGTCGCCCACCTACCCCGGCATGCTGGCCATCGCGCGGGCGGCGGGCCTGCGTCCCGTGCCGGTCCCGGTGGACCCGGACGGGGTGCGTCCCGCCCTTCTCGCCGACGCGTTCCGGGCCACCGGCGCCCGGGTGTTCGTCTGCCAGCCGCTCTTCCAGAACCCGACCGGCGCCGTACTCGCCCCCGACCGCCGCGCCGAGGTGCTGCGCATCGCTCGCGAGGCCGGGGCCTTCGTCGTCGAGGACGACTTCGTACGACGGCTCGTGCACGCCGACGCGCCGCCGCTGCCGCGTCCGCTGGCCGCCGACGATCCCGACGGAGTCGTCGTGCATGTCAGCTCGCTGACCAAGGCGACCTCACCCAGCTTCCGGGTGAGCGCCCTGGCCGCGCGCGGCCCGGTGCTGGAACGGCTGCGCGCCATCCAGGTCGTCGACACCTTCTTCGTGCCCCGGCCCCTGCAGGAGGCCGCGCTGGAACTCGTCGGCTCGCCCGCCTGGCCGCGCCACCTGAGGACGGTCTCGACGGAGCTGAAGGCCCGCCGCGATGCGATGACGTCCGCGCTGCGGCTGCACCTGCCCGAACTCGCCCTGCCGCACATCCCGTCGGGCGGCTACCACCTCTGGCTGCGCCTGCCTGACGGTACCGACGAGTCGGCGTTCACCGCGGCCGCCCTCCGCGCGGGCGTCGCGATCACCCCCGGCCGCCCGTACTTCAGCGCCGAACCCCCGGCCGCACACCTGCGCCTGAGCTTCGCGGCGGTGGCCGGGACGGGGGAGATCGCCGAAGGGGTACGGCGGTTGCGGGCGGCCTACGCCGAGGTCGGCTAGCCGAACGCCACCGAAATCCACTCGACGCCGGCTCCCGCCGCCTGTGAATCTCCCCCGATCCGTCGGTCCGCCGCAAGGGGCTCGGGACGGCGCTGGTCGGTGCCGTGCGGGAGGAGTTGCGGCCGTACGGGCTGCGCCGGATCCTGCTCGCCACCCACGACGCGCACGGCGTCTACGAGAAGCTCGGGTTCGCTCCGCTGGAGCGGCCGGATCAATGGATGGCGCTCCATTTCTACCGAGTTGTCCGGCTGGTCCTGACCTGGAAGTAAGGTTTCGCGCACCCTGGGTAACTCAGAGGTAACACCTCTTGACCTGCGCACTTGCGCGAATCACGATCGCGGCATGTCACTTCGGGTCACGTTCGTCGCCGCGGCGCGCAGCTCCCCGCTGCTCGCGGAGCGCTTCGAGGACGACCGTCCACTGGACCAGGCCGGCTGGGACGAGGTGCAGCGCGTCGCCCACGCTCTGGTGCCGCTGTCGGCGGCCGAGCTGCGCTGCTGCTCGCCCACCCCGCGCAGCCGCGCCACCGGCGACGCCCTCGGGTACGCGCCACTGGTGCAACTCGCGCTGCGCGACTGCGACATGGGCCGCTGGCGCGGGCTGACGCTCGGCGAGGCGATGGCCCGCGAGCCGGAGGCGGTGGACGCCTGGCTCGCGGACCCGCGCGGCACACCGCACGGCGGCGAGTCGCTGCTGGCGTTCATCACCCGGGTCGGCGGCTGGCTCGACACCCGGCCTGTGGAGGACGGCGGCCGGGTCGTCGCCGTGGCCGAGCCCTCGGTGATCCGCGCCGCCCTGGTGTACGCCCTGAAGGCGCCGCCCGCGACGTACTGGAACATCGACGTCCGCCCGCTGTCGACAACGACCGTCACCGGCCGGGCGGGCCGCTGGAACCTGCGCTTCGACGGGGTGCCGACCCAGCCCTCACGGACGTAGAGGTGACGGGAGCCCGAAGTGCTCGACGAGGATCCGCATCGTGTGGGCGCCGTCCGCGTTGAACTCGGGGTCGGCGTCGTAGCGCGAGGTGTCCCGGCCGACGATCCCCGCGTCCAGCAGCTCCCGCACCAGCAGATCGGCCATGGCGCCGCCGCGCCGCGACTCGCGGCGCCCCCCGACATTGAGATACAGCTCCTCGAACCCGCCCCGGTTGTATGTGAACTGGAAGGGGTGCTCGGGGCAGTGCGGGACCAGGTAGCTCTGCCCGTGCGGGCAGGCGCATGCGGGTGTGGAGGCCAGGAACACGGTCTCCGCGTTGCCCTCGTAGCGGAAGCCGGTGATGTCGCGTGCCAGCTTCCAGACGTTCCCGCCGTGCGGCACGGCGGGGGCGTCATGGGACACCCAGGCCCAGCCTGACGACTCGCCGGTTGCGGAGGCGGGCAGTCCGGCCTGGGCGAAGACGCCGGACAGGGTGGGCAGGTCCATGCCCTTGCAGAAGGTGACGAACGTGTTCGGGGCGAGCCACGTCACCGCGCCGTCACCTCCGCGGCCAGCGGCGGCGACGGCAGGTTGTAGAAGTCGGCGATCACCTTCATGAGCTGCTCCCGGTCGTCGCCGGCGTGCTCCCAGCAGGCGTGGTCGTCGTCGTCCGCGTGCGGGCAGTACGCGTCGGGGCCGATGAGGTTCGCGGCCAGCAGCTCGGGGGAGAGGTGGTCCGGGTCGTCGCCCACGCGCTGGCCCAGGTCCTCGAAGCTGAAGTGGAGGATCAGCCGGCCGTCGCGGTAGTAGTCGAAGTCGGGCGGGAAGCCCTTGGGGCTGCACGGCTCGGTCACGATCACGACCAGCTCGGCGCCGTCCGGGCACACGCGTCGGTAGTCGATGGGGCCGTAGTCCTCGATGTCCGCGTTGAGCATGTCGTGCACCGCCCATATCCAGCCGTTCCCCTCGCCGTGGTCGAGGGGAACGCGCGCCAGTTCGCGCAGGCCGCCGGTGAGGGCGTCGAGTGAAGTGCCCCGTGCGAAGACGACGTTCACCTCGTGGTGGCCGTAGGAGTCCTGGGTCCATTTGGTCATGCCGAGCACCTTAGAGGCGGGCACTGACAGTCGGTTCGCGTGTGTAGTCGGTGGTGAGCACGAGGTCCTTCGCGGGCCCGCCCACCCGCCACACCGACCGCCAGCGGTCCTCGTCGAGGACGGTGAACTCGCCCCGGTACAGGTCGGCCGCGCAGGGGTGGTCGGCGAGGTGACGGCCCGCGGTCAGGTCCAGGTCGTGGAAGGGCCGGCCGTCGGCGAAGCGGACGTCCGCCGTGCCGGGCGAACTCCCGGGCAGGAAGCGCAGCGTCCGCTCGGCGGGCCGGGCCACTCCCTGCCAGACGAAAGTGCCGGACTCCTCGTGCAGCAGCCCGCCGCTCTCCAGCGGGCTGAAAAGGGTCGTCCCGGTGAACTCGCCCCGCTCACCGCTCGCGAGATCCCGCACCGAGCGTTCCACCCGCCAGTGCCCGGCCAGATACGCCAGCACATCCGGTACTGGCCAGAACTCGCCCATTCCGTCCCGCTCTCCGTCCCGCCCGTCACTGCGCGACCCATTGACGCCACTGCGCCCCCTCCCTATCTTGCCGTTCGAAGTGCTGACCAATGTCCGATATATCGAACAGCTCCCATCGTCGAGCCGCGGAGTATCCATGTCACGCACCACCCGCACCCGCTGGAGACTCGGTCTCACCGCGACCGCCCTCCTGACGGCCTTCGCCTTCGTGCCCGCCCCCGCGCACGCCGAGGCCGTCACCGACTACGAGATCACCGTCGACCCGGCCCGGACCGGCGCCGAGATCGACGACACGATGTACGGCGTCTTCTTCGAGGACATCAACCGGGCCGCGGACGGCGGCCTGTACGCCGAGCTCGTGCAGAACCGGTCCTTCGAGTACTCCACCGCCGACCACTCCTCCTACACCCCCCTGACCTCCTGGACGGTCGGCGGCACGGCACAGGTCCACAACGACGACGGCCGGCTCAACGAGCGCAACCGCAACTACCTCTCCCTGGACGCCGGTTCGTCCGTGACGAACGCCGGCTACAACACCGGGATCCGGCTGGAGAAGGGCAAGAGGTACGACTTCTCGGTCTGGGCGCGCGCCGCGGCCGGCACCACCCTCACCGTGTCCCTGAAGGACGCCGCCGGCGAACTGGCGAGCGCCCGCCAGGTGGCCGCCAAGGGTGGCTGGAAGAAGTACACCGCCACCTTCACCGCGACCCGCACCAGCAGCCGCGGCCGTCTCACCGTCGCTGCCACCGAGGCCGCAGCCCTCGACATGGTGTCGCTGTTCCCGCGGGACACCTACAAGAACCAGCCGAACGGCCTGCGCAAGGACCTCGCCGAGAAGATCGAGGCTCTCGACCCGGCGTTCGTCCGCTTCCCGGGCGGCTGTCTGGTCAACACCGGCTCCATGCAGGACTACAGCGAGGCCTCCGGCTGGCAGCGCAAGCGGTCCTACCAGTGGAAGGACACCGTCGGCCCGGTCGAGGAGCGCGCCACCAACGCCAACTTCTGGGGCTACAACCAGAGTTACGGCCTCGGCTACTACGAGTACTTCCGCTTCTCCGAGGACATCGGCGCCATGCCGCTGCCCGTCGTCCCGGCCCTGGTCACCGGATGCGGCCAGAACCGCGCCACCGACGACGAGGCGCTGCTCCAGCGGCACATCCAGGACACCCTCGACCTCATCGAGTTCGCCAACGGCCCGGCGACCTCGAAGTGGGGCAAGGTGCGCGCCGAGATGGGCCACCCGAAGCCCTTCGGCCTGACCCACATCGGCGTCGGCAACGAGGAGAACCTGCCCAACGAGTTCTTCGCCCGCTTCCAGAAGTTCCGCGCCGCGATCGAGGCCAAGTACCCCGACATCACCGTCATCTCCAACTCCGGCCCGGACGACGCGGGAACCACCTTCGACACCGCGTGGAAGCTCAACCGCGAGGGCAAGGTCGACATGGTCGACGAGCACTACTACAACAGCCCGCAGTGGTTCCTGCAGAACAACGACCGCTACGACAGCTATGACAGAAGCGGCCCGAAGGTCTTCCTCGGCGAGTACGCCTCCCAGGGCAACGCCTTCAAGAACGCCCTCGCCGAGGCCGCGTTCATGACCGGCCTGGAGCGCAACGCGGACGTCGTCAAGCTCGCCTCGTACGCCCCGCTGCTCGCCAACGAGGACTACGTGCAGTGGCGTCCGGACATGATCTGGTTCAACAACCACGCCTCCTGGAACTCGGCGAACTACGAGGTCCAGAAGCTGTTCATGAACAACGTCGGCGACCGGGTGATCCCCTCCACCGCGACCGGCACCCCGAACGTCAGCGGCCCGATCACCGGCGCGATCGGCCTGTCCACCTGGGCGACCAGCGCCGCGTACGACGACGTGAAGGTCACCTCCGCCGACGGCACCACCCTGCTGAGCGACGACTTCT
The DNA here is from genome assembly GCF_052245645.1 of Streptomyces sp. KR55. NCBI lineage: Bacteria > Bacillati > Actinomycetota > Actinomycetes > Kitasatosporales > Streptomycetaceae > Streptomyces > Streptomyces sp. KR55. Next base: position 13,212 of record NZ_JBQQCE010000161.1, read on the forward strand.
CCGGTGACGCCTCGAAGTGGAAGCACGTGGGCGGCGGCAGCTGGTCCATCCAGGACGGCGCCTACGTCCAGACCGACGCCGCCGCCGAGAACACCCTGGTGACCGCCGGCGACCCGGCCTGGAAGGACTATGACCTGCATGTGAAGGCCACCAAGAAGTCCGGCAAGGAGGGCTTCCTCGTCGCCTTCGGCGTCAAGGACACCGGCAACTACTACTGGTGGAACCTCGGCGGCTGGAACAACACCAGCTCTGCCGTCGAGCAGGCCTCGGACGGCGGCAAGTCGACGCTGATCTCCAAGCCGCACTCGATCGAGACGGGCCGCGCCTACGACATCGACATCAAGGTGCGGGGCCGCCAGGTCAGCCTCTACCTGGACGGACAGCTGTGGGGCAGCTTCACCGACGACAAGCCGGCCGAGCCGTTCCGCCAGGTCGTCACCGAGGACGAGCGCACCGGTGACCTGATCGTCAAGGTCGTCAACGCGCAGTCCACGGCGGCCCGTACGGCGATCGACCTGGGCGGCGCGAAGGTCTCCTCGCGGGCCCGGGTCACCACCCTGGCCGCCGACCCCGAGGACGTGAACACCGAGACGGACACGCCGGTCACCCCGGTGAAGTCCACGTTCACGGGTGTCGCCGGGAAGTTCACCTACACCTTCCCGGCGAACTCGGTCACGTTCCTGAGGATCGCCCAGCGGTAAGGCGGTACGGGCGGCTCAGACGCCGAAGTAGGCCTGGGCCGCCCGCACCCCCTCCGCCAGCGCGTCCATTTCCGCCGGCGTGTTGTAGACGTGGAAGCTCGCCCGGGTCGTCGCCGGAACGCCGTACCGCCGCACGATCGGGCGGGCGCAGTGATGGCCGACCCGGACGGCGATCCCGCGCTCGTCCAGGACCTGGCCGACGTCGTGCGGGTGGACGCCGTCGACCGTGAAGGACACGGCGCCGCCCCGGTCGGCCAGGTCGCGCGGGCCGACGATCCGGACGCCCGGGATCTCGCCCAGCAGCTCCAGGGCCCGCGCGGTGAGCCGGTCCTCGTACGCCGCCACCTCGGTCATGTCCAGTGCCTGGAGATAGTCCACCGCCGCCGCCAGGCCCACCGCCTGGGAGGTCATCGGCACACCCGCCTCGAAGCGCTGAGGCGGCGGCAGGAAGGTCGTCCGCTCCATCTCCACGATCTCGACCATCGACCCGCCGGTCAGGAACGGCGGCAGAGAGTCGAGCAGGTCGCGCCGACCCCACAGCACGCCGATGCCGTACGGGCCGAGCATCTTGTGCCCGGAGAAGGCCAGGAAGTCCGCGCCCAGCTCGGTGACGTCCGCCGGCCGGTGGGGCACCGACTGGGCGCCGTCGACCACCACCAGCGCACCCACCGCATGGGCGCGGTCGGCCAGCGATCGCACGGGGTTGACCGTGCCGAGGACGTTCGACTGGTGGGTGACGGCGACGACCTTGGTCCGCTCGTCGATCAGTTCGTCGATCCGGGACAGGTCGAGGCGGCCCTCGTCGGTCAGCCCGAACCAGTCCAGCGTGGCGCCGGTCCGCTCGGCGAGCTGCTGCCAGGGCACCAGGTTGGCGTGGTGCTCCATCTCCGTGACGACGATCCGGTCACCGGGACCGATCCGGCGGGCGTTGCCCAGCGCGTAGGCGACCAGGTTGATGCCCTCGGTGGTGTTCCGGGTGAAGACGATCTCGTCGTCCGCCGCGCCGACGAAACGGGCGACGGTGTGTCGCGCGTTCTCGTACGCCTCCGTCGCCTCCCCGGCGAGCTGGTGGGCGCCGCGGTGCACGGCCGCGTTGTGGTGGAGCAGGAAGTCCCGCTCGGCGTCGAGGACCTGGAGCGGTTTCTGGGTGGTGGCGCCGGAGTCCAGGTAGACGAGGCGGGCGCCGCTGTCCAGGGTCCGCTCCAGGATCGGGAAGTCCTTGCGCAGCGCGTCCACGTCGAAGGCCACGACGCCTCACCTCTCACGGGTTCTCACGGGGTCTGTGATTGTTTGCCGTGAGGAACGCTAGGTCTCCTCACGGAGAATCGCAAGCATTAGCATGAGAACGTGGATCATGAGTCCCCCGTCTACCTGCATCAGCTCCCGGTCCCGGGCGAGGAGCGCTATGTCTCGCTGGCCCTGGTCAACAGCCGGTTTACGCTCAGTCACGGCCGGGTCGACCTGCTCGACGACGCCGAGGCCGCCCATCTGTGGCTGGTCCGGCACGAGCTGCTGCCCGACCGGGCCGCGCTGAACGGCCGGCAGTTCGGCAGGCTGCTCGGGCTGCGCCAGGCGCTGCGCGCCCTCTTCACGGCGTACGGCACCCAGGCCGTCCCCCCGGCCGACAGCCTCGCCGTCCTCAACTCCGCGCTGGCGGCGGCCCCGCCCATCCCGCGCCTCGACTGGACCGCCGACGGCCCGCGCCGCGCCCACACCCCCGACGCGGACAACCCGGTCGGCACCGCGCTCTCCCTGCTCGCCGAGGACGCCGCCGACCTGCTCACCGGCGCCGAGGCCGGCCAGCTCGCCGAGTGCGCCGCCCAGGGCTGCGCCCGCTGGTTCCTGCGCTCCCACGCCGCCCGCCGCTGGTGCACCACGAAGTGCGGCAACCGGGTCCGGGCGGCACGGGCGTACGCGGCGAAGCAGGGCCGGGCGGCGCTCGGCCGGACACGTCCCTAGGCGTCCTTGCGCCGGAAGCCGCGCCGGGGATCCGGTCCCTGCGCCGGAGCGGTGGGCGGCCCGGTGAACGGCGGCTGCGCCTTGAACCGCTCGTCGAGGGTGACCGTGGGCGTCAGGCGGTGCAGGGCGGCGCGGACCAGGGTGAGCGGATGATCCGGGAACTGCGCGTCCCAGTGCTCGTGATCGGCCACGTGGTACGGCAGCCCGCCGAGCTGTCCGCCGTCGGCGTACGGGTGGGGCCGGAAGTACTCCGCGGGCCCCACCTGGGCCATCACCATCGCCTCGCGCATCCCGGTCGCAGAGCCCTCGGCGGCCTGCACCTTCAGTACGGTGCTGCACCCGGCCCTCGGCACGGTCCACGACCCCAGGAAGACCTGCCCGGGGCCGTTGGGCCGTGGCACCTTGATGAGCTGCCGGACCGCCGGCAGGCCGTCGACGGCCCCGGTCTCGGCCTCGACGAGCCCGCCCCCGGCCCTCGCCACTCCGTGCGCCAGTCCGGTCCGGAGCCGCTCCGGCTCGTGCAGCGGCGCGGGCAGGTCCGGCACGAGGGGGAAGAAGTGCACCGACAGGACGAGGCCCGCGGCGTCGGTCCACACGCCGGGCTCGTGCGCGGTGAAGCCGGTGAGGTCGAGGCTGGTGATCGGAGTCGTCATGAAGATCATCATGCCGGGCCGGCCCTTCCCCGCCCCCGGGGGGACCAGGCGCCTTCGCCTCACGCCCCGACGTGCACGAAGGCGGCCCACTGGAGCGGCGAGGCGTGGTCGTACTCCAGGGGGTCCCGCAACGCCACGGCCTCGAAGCAGGCCTCGGCCACGCTGTCCGGGATCCAGGGGTGGCCCGTCTCCAGCCACCGCGTGAACCGGTCGCGTTTGGCGCCGTTGGAGGTGTCCCTGAGCCATCGCTGGGCCGCCGCGAGCGCCGCGGCCGTGCCCTGCGCGGGGTCGCTGCGCCACCGGTCGTAGAAGTCGGTCATCAGCAGCAGCGCGGTGGCGTCGGGTACCTCCCACAGCGACGCGACGACCGCCGCGGCACCGGCCTGGAGCAGACCGGTGGGCAGGCCGACGACCTCGTCGGGCAAGGCCGTGCCGGACAGCCCGCTGTCGCAGGCGGAGAGCACGACCAGCCGGGCGCGGATCCGCATCCGCATCAGCGCGCTCAGCGTGAGCACCTGCCCGTGGGCGAGCACCAGGCCACCGCGCAGCGGTGTCATCAGGTCGGCGGCCCCGTGGCAGGCGAAGTGCAGCACGTCGGCGGAGGGGGCCAGCCGCGCGACATCGGTGACTCGTGCGTCCGTGCCCACCCGCTCGGCTCCGGGCGCGGCGAGGGCGGCCGCGACCATCCGGGCCTCCTCGGCCGCGTAGGGCAGCGCCGCTCCCGACTCCACCGGGGCACCCACCGCCAGCACCGTGGCCGCGGCCGGCGTCCGGCTGTCGGACGCCCGCCGCCGGGACTCCCTCCACGCCTGGAGGTTCGGTGCCGTCGGTACGCTGCCCAGGTCGATCAGGTGGCGCGGAGCCGACTCGCCGGGGCCGTCCGGGCGGGCCGCGTGCAGCGGGAGCAGCCCGAGCAGGCCGACGGACACGAACACCTCCGGCAGGCCGCCCAGTTCGCGCAGTACGTCGCGCAGCGCCGCCTCCCACAACCAGCCGCCGATGTCCCGCAGCGCCCGCTCCCGCTCGGCGGCGTCGGCGTCCTCCCGGTACAGCGCGATCACGGCGTCGCGCACGGCGTCGTCGACGAGGGAGTCGAGCCAGACCGGTGCGGGCTCCGCGCCCGGCCGCAGCAGGAGGGCCACGCCTCCCCAGGGAGCGGGCACGAGGTACACGGCGCTTCCGGCGGGCTCCCGCGGGTCGGGGGGAAGCAGACGCGTGATGCGCTCGGCGAGTTCGTCCAGGGCCCGCTGAAGCTCCCGCACCCGCAGCGCGTGGCCTTGGGCGTCGGGCGGGGCGTGGCCGGCGACGTCGGCGCCCTCCAGGACGGCCAGTTCGGCGGTCAGCCGGTCCCATCGGTCGGCCAGATCCGGGTGGCCGGCGGCCCGCAGCGCGCCGAGGTCCTGGTGGTCCCGGTCGAGCACGCGGGACAGCAGCATGGCCCGCCCTTCCTCGATGGCCCGTACGGCCTCGGCGTACCGACCGCCCTTGGCGAGCGCGTAGGCCGTCATCGCGGGCAGTCCGTCGGCGCGTTCGAGCCAGGCCTCGCTGTGACCGCGCCGGTGCTGGGTGCGCACCAGCCGTGCCATGGCCCGCATCCCGGTGCTCAGGTGCTCGGCGGCCTCCTCCCAGCGGCCGCTCGCGCAGAGACCGGCGCCCAGCAGCCCGGCCACGCGCAGCACGGTGCCGGGCGCGGTGAGCTCCCCCTCGCGCACCGCCTCGGCGAACGTCGCCTCCACCTCCGTGAAGTCGTCGCCGCCGATCGACACCTGGTTCATCAACGCCGAGGCCAGCGCGGCCAGATACGTGGGCCGGAACGCCGAGTCGCGGGGCAGCGCCTCCAGGGCCCGGCGGTACGTGCGCACGGCGGTGTCGATGTCGTCGCGCTCCTCGCTGAGCGTGAACGCCAGCTGATATCCGTTGGCGAGGTTGAACAGCCTGCGCGCGAGATGGGGCGACGCCGACGCGGTTCCCCGCACCGCTCCTTCGAGCACGGTGAGCGCCCGCCGCATGTCGCCGGGCCGTTCACCGGCGTGGATCCGGTCGACCAGGACGTTGCCGTAGTTCGTCAGGACGCGGGCGTACTGGTCGATGCCGGGCGGTGTGATCTCCACCAGGTTCTCGAACAGGTCGATCGCCGCGTCCCGGTCGTCCTGGGAGCCGGTGACCCGGGCGCGCGACGACAGGACGTTGCCGAGGTTGTTCGCCGCGCCGCGGTGGAAGTGGGTGCCGGGGGCCGCGCACTGCAGTGCCTCCAGGTAGACCTGGACCGCCTCGTCGAGCGCCGCCAGCTCGCCCGTGTGGTCGAAGCGGATCCGCAGCAGTGTCCCCAGCGTGCCCAGATGCGCGTGGAGCTTCGGTGACGGGCGGCGGGTCGCGGCGCGGGCCGCCTCGATGGCCTCGTCCAGCAGGGGGCCGTCCCACCGGAGTTCGACGTGCAGGCGCAGGGCCATGGCCAGCTCCCCCTGCACATCCGCCCGGTCGGTCTCGGGCAGTGAGCCGTCGTCGATCAGCGACCGCAGCAGGGCCACGGCCCGCTCCAGCGGCTCGGGATCGCCGCCGAACTCGAAGTGCCAGACGAGGACCTCGGCGAGCGAGGACACACAGGCCGGGTACAGGTGGAAGCCCGGCGGGCACAGCTCCAACGCCTGTTCCGCGGCCGGCAGCGCGGCGCCCAGGGGGCCGCCGTCGCCACCTGTCGCCCGCTCGTGCAGGGCCGCCGCCATGGCCCGTACGTACCGGGCCTGGCACAGCTCCTCGCGGGTGGCCGCCCGCCGCTCCGCCCGGCGCAGCGCCCGGTGGCAGCGCTTGGCGAAGCGGAGGTCGCCCAGCCGCTCGGCGGCGTAGTGCAGTCCGACGGCCAGCTGGAGCCAGGACAGGTGACCGTCCTCGCGTCGCGCGATCGACCGCAGCGCGGACAGCGCCTGCTCGGCCTCGTCGGGCCCGGCCGCGTGGACGATCTTCCGGTGCAGCAGCG
>NZ_JBQQCE010000162.1:0-19433 GCF_052245645.1 Streptomyces sp. KR55
GGGGGAGAGTGACGACAACGCCGGTGGGGGCACCTCCCGCTCGAGCGAAGCCGAGCGTGGGGGAGGGCGTGCCAGACCCCGCGTCCGCGGCCTGATCCGCCGGACAGGCCCTAGGCGCAGACGGCTGGCCGGCCCCGCACTGTTGCTGATCCTGCTGACCGGCTGCGCCCTGACCGTCACCCCCGCCGAGCGCTCCGCCAAGGGGCCGTCGGACCGGGCGGGAGCCCCCGGTTCCCCCTCGGAAACCCCGGCCCACGTCCGCTGGGGCCTGACCACCCCCCTGTCCCCGGCCCCGCAACCGTCCCTGTCTCTCCCCTCCCGGCGCCCGGGCGGCCTCCCACCCGTCGTCGACCGCGTCCGGACCCGCGACAAGGTCGTCTTCCTGACCTACGACGACGGCGCCGAGAAGGACCCGCGGTTCGTCGACATGGTCCGCGAACTGCGCCTGCCGGTCAGCATGTTCCTCACGGACAGCGTCGTCGGACCGGGCTACGGCCACTTCGCCCGCCTGCGCTCGGTCGGTGCGAGCGTCCAGAACCACACCCTCGACCACGCCGCCCTGCGCGGACTGCCGTACGCCGGTCAACGCGCCGAGATCTGCGGCCAGCAGAACAAACTCCGGTCCCGCTTCGGCATCCGCCCCCGCCTCTTCCGCCCGCCCTACGGCACGTACGACACGACCACCCTGCGCGCCGCCGCCGACTGCGGCATCACCGCGGTGGTCCTCTGGCGCGCCACCATGAACGCCGACACCCTCACGTACACCGACGGAGCCCCCCGCCTCCACCCCGGCGACATCATCTCCGTCCCCGCAACGGAAACCCCCACCCCGACCCTACGGTCCCGCACGACCCACCTCCTGCGCCTGATCCAGCAGGCGGGCCTGACGGTGGGGCGGCTGGAGGACTACCTGTAGCTCGTGTGGCCGGCTCTTGTGGCGCAGCCCCCGGGTCACTCCAACGCAGGCACCGAACAACCGTCGGCCACAAAAACCCCGCGCCGCGCCGCACGGCAATTGGCACTCCGCTTGACCGAGTGCTAACCCCGGTCATAGTCTCGGCTCTGGCACTCGACAGAGGAGAGTGCCAACAAAGCGACGGGCAGGTCCGGCACCCGCGACGACGGATCGACCTGGTCGCCACCTCAGACAGTTAACCCCGTGAGATCTCCGAAGGGGGAGGTCGGATCGTGACGACCGCCAGCTCCAAGGTTGCCATCAAGCCGCTCGAGGACCGCATCGTGGTCCAGCCGCTGGACGCCGAGCAGACCACGGCCTCTGGCCTGGTCATTCCGGACACCGCCAAGGAGAAGCCCCAGGAGGGCGTCGTCCTGGCCGTGGGCCCGGGCCGCTTCGAGAACGGCGAGCGCCTTCCGCTCGACGTCAAGACCGGCGACATCGTGCTGTACAGCAAGTACGGCGGCACCGAGGTGAAGTACAACGGCGAGGAGTACCTCGTCCTCTCGGCTCGCGACGTGCTCGCGATCATCGAGAAGTAAGACCACCTCAAGTTTTTGAGCTGCGCCCCTGGCCCCCGCGACCACTGAGAAGCCGGGCGCCCGGGGCGCAGCGTCATTTCATCCAAGATTTCCGAGAGGGCTCACGCTGTCATGGCGAAGATCCTGAAGTTCGACGAGGACGCCCGTCGCGCCCTCGAGCGCGGCGTCAACAAGCTCGCCGACACGGTCAAGGTGACGATCGGCCCCAAGGGCCGCAACGTCGTCATCGACAAGAAGTTCGGCGCCCCCACCATCACCAACGACGGTGTCACCATCGCCCGTGAGGTCGAGGTCGAGGACCCGTACGAGAACCTCGGCGCCCAGCTGGTGAAGGAGGTGGCGACCAAGACCAACGACATCGCTGGTGACGGTACGACCACCGCCACCGTGCTGGCCCAGGCGCTGGTCCGCGAGGGCCTGAAGAACGTCGCCGCCGGTGCCTCCCCGGCCGCCCTGAAGAAGGGCATCGACGCCGCCGTCGCCGCGGTCTCCGAGGACCTGCTCGCCTCGGCCCGCCCGATCGACGAGAAGTCCGACATCGCCGCCGTCGCCGCGCTGTCCGCCCAGGACCAGCAGGTCGGCGAGCTGATCGCCGAGGCGATGGACAAGGTCGGCAAGGACGGTGTCATCACCGTCGAGGAGTCCAACACCTTCGGTCTGGAGCTGGACTTCACCGAGGGCATGGCCTTCGACAAGGGCTACCTGTCGCCGTACTTCGTGACGGACCAGGAGCGCATGGAGGCCGTCCTCGACGAGCCGTACATCCTCATCCACCAGGGCAAGATCTCCGCGATCGCGGACCTCCTGCCGCTGCTGGAGAAGATCATCCAGACCAACTCCTCCAAGCCGCTGCTGATCATCGCCGAGGACGTGGAGGGCGAGGCCCTGTCCACCCTCGTCGTCAACAAGATCCGCGGCACCTTCAACGCCACCGCGGTCAAGGCCCCCGGCTTCGGCGACCGCCGCAAGGCGATGCTGCAGGACATGGCGGTCCTCACCGGCGCCACGGTCATCTCCGAGGAGGTCGGCCTCAAGCTCGACCAGGTCGGCATCGACGTCCTCGGCACCGCCCGCCGTGTCACCGTCACCAAGGACGACACCACGATCGTCGACGGTGCCGGCAACAAGGCGGACGTCGAGGGCCGGATCGCGCAGATCAAGGCCGAGATCGAGGCCACGGACTCCGACTGGGACCGCGAGAAGCTCCAGGAGCGCCTCGCCAAGCTGGCCGGCGGCGTGTGCGTGATCAAGGTCGGCGCCGCCACCGAGGTGGAGCTGAAGGAGAAGAAGCACCGTCTGGAGGACGCCATCTCCGCGACCCGCGCCGCGGTCGAGGAGGGCATCGTCTCCGGTGGTGGCTCCGCGCTCGTCCACGCCGTGAAGGTGCTGCAGGACAACCTCGGCAAGGAGGGCGACGAGGCCACCGGTGTCGCCGTCGTCCGCAAGGCCGCCGTCGAGCCGCTGCGCTGGATCGCCGAGAACGCCGGCCTGGAGGGCTACGTCATCACCTCCAAGGTCGCCGAGCTCGAGAAGGGCCAGGGCTTCAACGCCGCCACCGGCGAGTACGGCGACCTGATCAAGGCCGGCGTCATCGACCCGGTCAAGGTCACCCGCTCCGCCCTGGAGAACGCCGCCTCCATCGCCTCCCTGCTGCTGACGACCGAGACCCTGGTCGTCGAGAAGAAGGAAGAGGAGCCGGAGGGCGCGGCTGCGGGCCACGGTCACGGCCACGCGCACTGACGTCGGCCGCCACCCGGCAACAAGGGCCCGGCGTCCCCTCGGTGAGGGGGCGCCGGGCCCCGCGCGTTGCCGTGCCGCCTAGGGCCTCTCCGGCGGATCATGCCGGAGACGCGGGGCTTGGCACGCCCTCCCCCACTCTCGGCTTCGCTCGAGCGGGGGGACCCCCATCGCGTCGACGCCCTCCTCCGCCTTGCAGCTGGACGCACCAAGCCCCGCTCACCTGCGCTGACGAGGTGCCGCCGCTTTCCTCCGACCTGATCCGCCGGACAGGCCCTACCGCTCCAACTCCTCGAACGCGCCCAGCTGCGCCATCAGCCCCATCCGGTCGTACTCCCACCAGCCCTCGGCGAGCTTTCCGTCCCCGCCGCACCGGAAGATGGTCGTCCCTGTCATGGAGACCTGCTTCCCGGTGGCCGGGATCCCCAGGAAGTCGCCCTTGTGGGTGCCCTTCCAGAACCACCGCGCGCACACCCGGTCGCCCTGCGCGATGAGATCCTCGATGCTGAACTCGAAGTCGAAGGCCGCCCGCCACATGTCCAACTCGCGCCGGACGTGGTCCATCCCGAGGGCGTCCTGCTCATCCGCGGGATTGTGATCGTGATAGTGCTCCGCCATCACGCCGTTCAGCGGCGGCAACTCGCCCTTCGTGGCGATCACCTCGAAGAACCGCCGCACGGTCGCCGCGTACAACTGCTCGTCGCGCACCACGTCCAGATCGGTGAACGTCGGCATCTCGTCGCACAGGGCGACCATCTCCCGGAAGATCCGATCGGTCTCCGGCAGAGTGGAATTCCGCATCGCCTCCTCGTACGACGGGAATTCCACGATCTCGATGACATGCGACGCGTCGGACCGGTCCTTCCCGATCACACTGTGCGTCGCCGTCCGCTTCCCCTTGGTCTGCTCGACCCAGGTGTCCATCAGCCGGTTCATCTCATCGAACCGACTGGTCTTGCAGTCGATGACCTGCACGAATGTCATGGAGCCACCTCCCGGCCCTCTGGTCCGGTTGAACAGCTCCATTGTCCTACGGACTCCCCCCACGGAGTCCTGCCACGGACTGCTACTGCGGCCCGTACTTCCGCCCCGTCCGCGAACTGATCCCCCCGAGCAAGCCCCGAGGCACCACCTTCACCACCCCCATCAGCGCCTTGTACCGCGGATCCGGAATCGACACCGACTTCCCCCGCGCCAGATCCGAAAGCGCCGCCGCCACGAGCTTGTCGGCGTCGAGCCACATCCAGCCCGGGATGTTGTCCGTCCCCATCCCGGCGCGCTCATGGAACTCCGTCCGCACGAACCCGGGGCACAGCGCCATCAACCGCACTCCGCTGCCCTCCAGATCGCGCGCCACGCCCTGGGTGAACTGCACGACCCACGCCTTCGACGCGCCGTACGTCCCGCGCGGCAGAAACGCCGCGACCGAGGCGACGTTGACGACACCGCCGCGCCCGCGCTCCCGCATCGCCTCCGCCGCCGCCGACGTCAGCCGCAGCACCGCCTCGCAGTGCACCTTGAGCATCTTCAGCTCGTCGGCCATGGAGACGTCGAGAAAGCGGCCCTTGTTGCCGAAGCCGGCGTTGTTGATCAGCAGGTCGACGGGGTTCTTGCGGTCGCCCAGCCGGGCGGCGACCGCCTCGATGCCGTCGTCCGTCGCCAGGTCCGCCGTCAGCACCTCCGCCTCGATGCCGTGCCGGTCGTGCAACTCGGTGGCCTGCTCGCCGAGCCGCTCGGTGTCCCGGGCCACCAGAACCAGGTTGTGCCCGTCAGCTGCCAGCCGCCGCGCGAACGCGGCGCCGATCCCCGCAGTCGATCCCGTAATCAGAGCCGTTGTCATGGGCCAAGAGTAGTGACCCGGAGGTGAAGATTCCGTGCGCGGCGGGCGGATGAGGACGGCTCAGGGCTCCCGCGGTGGACACCACCCGTGACGAGCCGTCAGGAAGCGTGCTGTTCCGCGTACTTGCGCGCCGCCGCCAGCGTCTCCGGATGCAGCGCCGCCCCCGCCGTGAGCAGCCGGGGCAGCAGCTCCCGCTCGGTGGTGACCGCCCGGAACTGCAGGGCGACTGTCACGTCGTGGTCAGGACGGTGGACAATCTCGACCCGATCCCCGGCACGGATCTCGCCCGGCTCGATCACCCGCAGGTACGCACCCGACGCCCCCTTCTCCGTGAACCGCTTCACCCACCGCTTCTCGCCCATGTGCCCCTGGAAGGTGAGGCAGGGGATCCGCCCGCTGGAGACCTCCAGCACCACCCCGGCACCGATGCGCCAGCGCTCGCCGATCAGCGCGCCGGACACGTCGAGGCCCTCAGTCGTGAGGTTCTCGCCGAACGACCCGTTGGCGAGCGGTCGCCCGAGCTCGCGCTCCCAGTCGTCCAGGTCCTCGCGCGCCACCGCGTACACGGCCTGGTCGTCGCCCCCGTGGTGCTCTCTCTTGCACACCGCATCCCCGGCCAGCCCGCTCCCGCCGATGCCCTTGGGGCCGGGCGCCGCCACCCGCACCGGCCCCTCCACAGGCTGCTTGTCGATGCCGGTCACGCCCTCCGGATTGTCCGTGTACGGCACGGCCTTCGGACGGCCCAGGTTGACTGAGAGAAGCTTCATGAGCGCACGGTAGGCGACCCGCCGTCAAAGAGTCGACCCAGTATTCGGCGTCGTATCAAAGCCTCGCTTATCCTCGAAGTGTGATCGAGGCCCGTCATCTGCGCGTCCTGCGCGCCGTCGCCACCACCGGCTCCTTCTCGGCGGCGGGGCGCGAACTGGGCTGCACCCAGCCCGCCGTCAGTCAGCAGATGAAGGCCCTGGAGGCATCCGTCGGCACGCCGCTGCTGGTCCGCAGCGGCCGCGAGATGCGCCTCACCCAGGCCGGCGAGGCGCTCGTACGGCACGCCTCGGGCATCCTCGCCGGGCTCACCGCGGCCGAGGAGGAGGTCGCCGCGATCGCCGGACTGCGCGCCGGGCGGGTCCGGCTCGTCTCCTTCCCCAGCGGCAGCTCCGCCCTCGTCCCCAGCGCCCTCGCCGCACTGCGCGCCGCGCACCCCGGCACCCGGGTCTCCCTGGAGGAGGCCGAGCCGCCGAAGTCCGTCGAGCTGCTGCGCGAGGGCGACTGCGACATCGCTCTCGCCTTCCGCTACGAGGGCGCGGCGGGCGCCGAGGAGTGGGACGACCTGGTGGTACGGCCGCTGCTGACCGACCGGCTGGTGGGGCTGGTGCCCGAACGGCACCGGCTCGCGCGCGCGGAGTCCGTCGCCATCGGCGAACTCGCCGAGGAACCGTGGATCGCGGGCTGCCCACGCTGTCGCGGTCAGCTGATCGAGGTGTGCGAGGGGGCGGGCTTCACCCCCCGGATCGACTTCGCCACCGACGACTATCCGGCGGTTGTCGGCCTGGTCGGCGCGGGTCTGGGGGTCGCCGTGCTGCCCCAGCTCGCGATCGAGTCGGTACGGCCGCGGGGGGCGCGTGCGGTGGCGCTGGAGCCGGCGGTACGGCGGGAGATCGTCGCCCTCACGCTGCCCGACCTGGCTCAGGTGCCGGCGGTGGTGGCGACGCTGGACGAGTTGACGCGCGCGGCGGCGCGCTGAGCCCCCCTGGGCATACGTCGGGTCAAAGGTGTGGGCACGTGGGCGTGGATCCTTCTGCAGAAACGTTCCTTCAAATGTTCAGGTACTTGTGGCGGTGCTTCCGTCGGCCGTCGACGCCGACACCAGCCGGTGTCGTGCCCGCCCCATGAGCTCTTCGCGCTCGTCCTCGGTCAACCCGCCCCACACGCCGTACGGCTCGCGTACCGCCAGCGCATGCGCCGCGCACTCCGCGCGGACCGGGCACCTCATGCAGACCTCTTTGGCCGAGTTCTCGCGAGCGCTCCGAGCCGCCCCGCGCTCGCCCTCCGGATGGAAGAAGAGCGAGCTGTCCACCCCGCGACAGGCAGCCAGGAGCTGCCAGTCCCACAGGTCCGCGTTCGGTCCGGGAAGGCGGGAGAAATCTGCCATTGTGTGACCCCTTGTAGCCGTTCTGGGCGAATACGGTGCCCATGACCGTACAACTACGATCTAAGGAGATGAAAATATGACTCATTGCGAATCTAGCCTTAGACACCAGTGAATGGGAAGAAATAGGGCTAAATGGGGCATGGTTGTGATGAAACGTTGAGGGTCCGCTGCGCGCGCCTGCCGCGTGTCCGCACCCTCACGTAGAGTGCCGAAGACGGCACACAGCCCCGTAACTCTTTCGAGTGACCGTCGTTGAGAGTGCGGAGGCGGTTGAAAACACAAGCGCTCGGGCAGGCGTCCGAGACGGTCGACCGCACAGGTGACGATTTCGTACCAGCCTGGAGGCTCAAGGTGACGCGCATCAGCTGCGGAGGGCGGCCATGACTTCCGTCCTCGTCTGCGACGACTCCCCGCTTGCCCGAGAGGCGCTCCGCCGCGCGGTCGCGACCGTGCCCGGTGTCGAGCGCGTGACGACGGCGGCCAACGGCGAGGAAGTCCTCCGCCGCTGGGGTGCCGACCGCTCGGACCTCATTCTCATGGATGTACGCATGCCCGGACTGGGCGGCGTCGAGACGGTGCGGCGGCTGCTGTCCGCCGACCCCGGTGCGCGCATCATCATGCTCACCGTCGCCGAGGACCTGGACGGCGTGGCCCTCGCGGTCGCCGCCGGCGCCCGCGGCTACCTGCACAAGGACGCCTCGCGCGCCGAGCTGCGCGCCACCGTCACGCAGGCCCTCGCCGACCCCACCTGGCGGCTCGCCCCGCGCCGGCTGCGCTCCGCCGAGATGGGCGCCGCGCCCACGCTCACCGCGCGCGAGATCCAGGTGCTCGAAGGCATGAGCCACGGCCGCTCCAACGCCGAGATCGGCCGCGAGCTGTTCCTCTCCGAGGACACCGTCAAGACCCACGCCCGCCGCCTCTTCAAGAAGCTCGGCGCCTCGGACCGGGCGCATGCGGTGGCGCTTGGGTTCCGGTGGGGTCTGGTGCGGTAGCGCTCCGCTGGTCAGGCGGTTACAGGGCTGCGGGTCGTCATCGTGGGCTGCGGGGCTCTGCGAGGTGCGGGTCCGTTGTGGCTGGTCGCGCCCACGGTGGGGGTCCCCCGCTCGAGCGAAGCCGAGAGTGGGGGAGGAGCCGCATGTTGATACAGCCCCGCCCCCCTGGCGCCCCCTTGTGGGGCGCGGTGGCGAAGCGTCGGTGCGGCAGCGCGGTCGGTGCCCGCTGCTCGTTTCGGCGCGGATGCCGCATCCTTGAGGTGTGGAGTTCCTCGGGGACGAGTCGGTCGAGCGGAAGGGGAGGGCGCAGGGGATGAGTTCCGGCGCACCTGCTCATAACGCTTCGGTGCACAACAATGGAGGCAGTGCCGCGGAGTATCCGGCCGCAGGGCACCATGGACCGATGCGTGACGACGAGGCGGCCACTGCCCAAGGGGCGATCGGTGCGCTCGTCCACCGCGCGGTCGACGGGGACGAGCAGGCCACGCACGATCTGCTCGCCCATGTCCACCCACTGGCCCTGCGCTACTGCCGCACCCGGTTGTCGCGCCTCCCGGGTGATGCGCGCCACTTCGTCGAGGACCTGGCCCAGGAGGTCTGTGTGGCCGTCCTCCTCGCCCTGCCGCGCTACCGGGACACCGGGCGGCCCTTCGAGGCCTTCGTCTTCGCCATCGCCGCCCACAAGGTCGCCGACCTGCAGCGGGCCGCGATGCGGCACCCCGGCTCGACGGCGGTCCCGTCCGACGAGATGCCGGAGCGTCCGGACGACTCGCTGGGCCCGGAGGAGCGGGCGCTGCTCAGCAGCGACGCCGAGTGGGCCAAGAAACTGCTGGCCAACCTCCCGGAGAACCAGCGTGAACTGCTGCTGCTCCGCATCGCCGTGGGCCTCACGGCGGAGGAGACTGGACAGATGTTGGGAATGTCACCCGGAGCGGTCCGGGTGGCCCAGCACAGGGCGCTGAGCAGGCTGAGGGCCCTGGCCGAGCAGTGAAGCCGGCCACGGATGAACAGGCTTCTGCTCGGTTCCGTACGAACATACGAAGCTCGCGGTGGCCCAGAACCGTGGAATGAGAGAGCCATGCTTCCCGTTAGCATGGACATCCGCACCGATCAAGGCCATTTGGGGAAGGTGTCATGACTGCCAACGTCGACGGAGTGCCCGGGAAATTCGCGACACTCGGGCTGACCTACGACGACGTGCTGCTGCTGCCGGGCCCGTCGGACATGGCACCCGACGAGATCGACACCGCCTCGTACGTCTCCAAGAACGTGCGGGTCAACATCCCGCTCCTGTCCGCCGCCATGGACAAGGTCACCGAGTCGCGCATGGCGATCGCGATGGCCCGCCAGGGCGGCGTCGGTGTGCTGCACCGCAACCTGTCCATCGAGGACCAGGCCAACCAGGTCGACCTGGTCAAGCGCTCCGAGTCCGGGATGGTCACCGACCCGATCACCATCAACCCGGACGCCACGCTCGCCGAGGCCGACGCGATCTGCGGCAGGTTCCGGATCAGCGGCGTCCCGGTCACCGACCCCGCCGGCAAGCTGCTCGGCATCGTCACCAACCGCGACATGGCCTTCGAGACCGACCGTTCCCGCCGGGTACGCGAGGTCATGACGCCGATGCCGCTGGTCACCGGCAAGGTCGGCATCTCCGGCACGGACGCCATGGACCTGCTGCGCCGGCACAAGATCGAGAAGCTGCCGCTGGTCGACGACGCAGGCGTCCTCAAGGGCCTGATCACGGTCAAGGACTTCGTCAAGGCCGAGAAGTACCCGAACGCCGCCAAGGACGCCGAGGGCCGCCTCCTCGTCGGCGCGGCGGTCGGTGTCGCGGGCGACGCCTTCGAGCGCGCCCAGGCCCTGATCGAGGCGGGCGTCGACTTCATCGTCGTCGACACCGCGCACGGCCACTCCCGGCTGGTCGGCGACATGGTCGCCAAGATCAAGTCGAACTCCTCCGGCGTCGACGTGATCGGCGGCAACATCGCCACCCGTGACGGCGCGCAGGCCCTCATCGATGCCGGTGTCGACGGCATCAAGGTCGGCGTCGGCCCCGGCTCCATCTGTACGACCCGTGTCGTGGCCGGCATCGGCGTCCCGCAGGTCACCGCCATCTACGAGGCGTCCCTCGCCGCCAAGGAGGCCGGCATCCCCGTCATCGGCGACGGTGGTCTGCAGTACTCCGGCGACATCGCCAAGGCCCTGGTCGCAGGCGCCGACACGGTGATGCTGGGCTCGCTGCTCGCGGGCTGCGAGGAGTCGCCGGGCGAGCTGATGTTCATCAACGGCAAGCAGTTCAAGTCGTACCGCGGCATGGGGTCGCTCGGCGCGATGCAGACCCGCGGCGACCGCAAGTCGTTCTCCAAGGACCGCTACTTCCAGGAGGGCGTCGCCTCCGACGAGCAGCTGGTCCCCGAGGGCATCGAGGGCCAGGTGCCCTACCGCGGCCCGCTGTCCTCCGTCGTCCACCAGCTGGTGGGCGGTCTGCGCCAGTCGATGTTCTACGTCGGCGGCAGGGACGTGCGCGCCCTGCAGGAGCGGGGCCGGTTCGTCCGGATCACCTCGGCGGGCCTGAAGGAGAGCCACCCGCACGACATCCAGATGACCGTCGAGGCGCCGAACTACAGCCGTAAGTGAGGCGCACGCGCGCGTGAAGCACGTCCGAGGGCGGCACCGGGTGCTCCGGGGCCGCCCTTGTCGTACCTGTCGGGGATACTGGAAGGCGCTGCAACGCATCAGGGAAAGGCCTCACAAGTGACTGAGATCGAGATCGGGCGCGGCAAGCGCGGCCGCCGGGCGTACGCCTTCGACGACATCGCCGTCGTCCCCAGCCGCCGTACGCGGGACCCGAAGGAGGTCTCGATCGCCTGGCAGATCGACGCCTACCGCTTCGAGCTGCCCTTCCTGGCAGCCCCCATGGACTCGGTCGTCTCGCCGGCCGCGGCGATCCGCATCGGCGAGCTCGGCGGCCTCGGCGTGCTGAACCTCGAAGGCCTGTGGACGCGGTACGAGGACCCGCAGCCGCTGCTCGACGAGATCGTCGGCCTGCCGGTCGAGGCCGCGACGCGTCGCCTGCAGGAGATCTACGCCGCTCCCATCAAGGAGGAGCTGATCGGGCAGCGCATCAAGGAGGTGCGCGACTCCGGCGTGGTCACCGCCGCCGCGCTCTCCCCGCAGCGCACGGCCCAGTTCTCCAAGGCCGTGGTGGACGCGGGCGTGGACATCTTCGTCATCCGCGGTACGACGGTCTCCGCGGAGCACGTCTCGTCCTCGCACGAGCCGCTGAACCTGAAGCAGTTCATCTACGAGCTCGACGTCCCGGTGATCGTCGGCGGCTGCGCCACCTACACCGCGGCCCTGCACCTCATGCGCACCGGCGCGGCCGGCGTCCTGGTCGGCTTCGGCGGCGGCGCCGCGCACACCACGCGCAACGTCCTGGGCATCCAGGTGCCGATGGCCACCGCGGTGGCCGACGTGGCGGCGGCCCGCCGGGACTACATGGACGAGTCCGGCGGGCGGTACGTGCATGTGATCGCGGACGGTGGCGTCGGCTGGTCCGGCGACCTGCCCAAGGCGATCGCCTGCGGCGCCGACGCGGTGATGATGGGCTCCCCCCTCGCGCGCGCGACGGACGGGCCGGGCAAGGGCCACCACTGGGGCATGGAGGCCGTCAACGAGGAGCTGCCGCGCGGCAAGAAGGTCGACCTCGGCACGGTCGGCACGATCGAGGAGATCCTCACGGGCCCGTCCCACACGCCCGACGGCTCGATGAACTTCTTCGGCGCGCTCCGGCGGGCCATGGCCACGACCGGGTACAGCGAGCTGAAGGAGTTCCAGCGGGTCGAGGTGACGGTGGCCGATTCGCAGCATCGGCGGTAGGGCCTACGGCTGGGAAGGGCCGGTCACCCCGGGTGGGGTGACCGGCCCTTCTGCGTGCCCAAGGGTTCCTGCCACCCCACACCCCCTTCACAACCGATGCGCCGCCCCCGTGGGCGTGGCCCCCCGCGTGTCCAGCAGCAGCTGGGCCTTCACCGACAGGCCCTGGAGGTCGTACGTGCGGTGGTTCTGGAGCAGGATCGTGAGGTCGGCGTCCGCGGCGGCCTCGTAGAGGGAGTCCGCGCGGGGGACCGGGCGGTCGAGGACGCTCCAGGACGGGATGTGGGGGTCGTGGTAGCTGACGGCGGCGCCGAGCTCCATCAGGCGGATCGCGATCTCCTGCGCCGGGGTGCCCTGCTGGTCGGCGAGGTCGGGCTTGTAGGTGATGCCGAGCAGCAGTACGCGCGCGCCGCGGGCCGATTTGCCGTGCTCGTTGAGGAGGGTGGCGGCGCGCTGGACGACGTAGCGGGGCATCCGGCTGTTGACCTGCTGGGCCAGCTCCACCATGCGCAGCCCGCGGCCCGAGCGGCCGGTCAGGTCCTGTGGGACGGCGTGGCCGCCGACGCCGGGGCCGGGGCGGAAGGCCTGGAAGCCGAACGGCTTGGTCTCCGCGCAGCGGATGACGTCCCACAGGTCGACGCCCAGGTCGTGGCAGAGGACGGCCATCTCGTTGACCAGGGCGATGTTGACGTGCCGGTAGTTGGTCTCCAGGAGCTGCACGGTCTCGGCTTCGCGGAGTCCACGCGCGCGTACCACCTTGTCGGTGAGCCGGCTGTAGAAGGTGGCGGCCGACTCCGTGCAGGCCGGGGTGAGGCCGCCGATGACCTTCGGGGTGCCGGCCGGGGTGAAGTCGCGGTTGCCGGGGTCGACCCGACTGGGTGAGTAGGCGAGGTGGAAGTCGCGGCCCGCGCGCAGGCCCGAGCCCTTCTCGAGGAGCGGGCGCAGGAATTCCTCCGTCGTCCCCGGGGATACGGGCGACTCCAGGATGACCGTGGTGTGCGGGCGCAGCCGTGCGGCCAGGATGCGGGCGGCCGCCTCCACCTGGCTCAGGTCGAGCCCGCCGTCCGCGCTCCTGGGCGCCGGTGCGCAGATGACCGCGGTGCGCACCCGGCCGAGCTCGGCCGGTCCCGCGGCGTGCCGGAAGCCCCCCGAGAGCATCCGGCGCAGTTCGGCGGGGCTGAGCGAGCCGGCCTCCGGGCCGGTCTTGTAACCGACGGTGGGGATGCCGGCGGCGACGGCGGCCTGGGCCAGCGGCAGGCCGAGCGGGCCGAGTCCGATGACGGCGAGATCTGCGGGCATGGCGTGGGCCGTCCTTCCCAGTAACCGAAGCGGGACAGGTGCGCAAGCCCTGTGGACAGTTCAGGACGCAGCGCAATGTCACACTAGGAGTAAATATGACCGATTTGTGGGATTGATCGGGCGCGTTTCCGCGAGTGTTGTCCACAGGCTGGGGGCGCGTGGTGGCTGAAGTCGGGCAACCCGGTCAGAATCTGGGCATGGGGATACGGGACGGGCGATCAGCGGGAGGCAGTGGTGAGGACAGGGACACTGGGGCCGGCGCAGCGCGCCGAGTCACTTGCGGCAATGGCCGAGCGGGAACTGGACGTGCTGGTCGTGGGCGGTGGCGTGGTCGGCGCGGGCACCGCGCTGGACGCCGTGACACGCGGGCTGTCCACGGGCCTGGTCGAGGCGCGTGACTGGGCGTCGGGCACGTCGAGCAGGTCCAGCAAACTGATCCACGGCGGACTGCGGTATCTGGAGATGCTCGACTTCGCGCTCGTCCGGGAGGCGTTGAAGGAGCGCGGGCTGCTGCTGGAGCGGCTCGCCCCGCATCTGGTGAAGCCGGTGCCGTTTCTGTATCCCCTTCAGTACAAGGGCTGGGAGCGGCTGTACGCCGGGTCGGGCGTCCTGCTCTACGACGCGATGTCCATGGCCCGCAAACACGGCCGGGGCCTGCCCGTGCACCGGCATCTGAGCCGCGGTCACGCCCTGCGCGTGGCGCCCGCGCTGAAGAGGGAGGCGCTGGTCGGGGCGTTGCAGTACTACGACGCCCAGATGGACGACGCCCGCTTTGTCGCCACGCTCGTCCGCACGGCGGCGTCGTACGGGGCGAAGGCGGCCAACCGCGCGCGGGTGACCGGGTTCCTGCGCGAGGGGGAGCGGGTCGTCGGGGCCCGGGTGCAGGACGTGGAGGCGGGCGGGGAGTACGAGATCCACGCCAAGCAGATCGTCAACGCGACCGGCGTGTGGACCGACGACACGCAGGCGATGGTGGGGGAGCGGGGGCAGTTCCACGTCCGGGCGTCCAAGGGCATCCACCTGGTCGTGCCCAAGGACCGGATCCACTCCACCACCGGGCTGATCCTGCGTACCGAGAAGTCCGTGCTGTTCGTCATCCCCTGGGGCCGGCACTGGATCATCGGCACCACCGACACCGACTGGGACCTCGACAAGGCGCACCCGGCCGCGTCCAGCGCCGACATCGACTACCTGCTGGAGCATGTGAACTCGGTGCTGGCGGTGCCGCTCACGCGCGACGACGTCGAGGGCGTGTACGCGGGGCTCCGGCCGCTGCTCGCCGGCGAGTCGGACGCCACCAGCAAGCTGTCCCGCGAGCACACCGTCGCGCACCCCGTGCCGGGGCTGGTCGTGGTGGCGGGCGGCAAGTACACGACGTACCGGGTGATGGCCAAGGACGCAGTGGACGAGGCCGTGCACGGGCTCGACCTGCGGGTCGCCGAGTGCGTCACCGAGGACGTCCCGCTGCTCGGCGCCGAGGGGTACCGGGCGCTGTGGAACGCGCGGGCCCGGATCGCCGCGCGCACCGGACTCCATGTGGTGCGCGTCGAGCACCTGCTGAACCGGTACGGGGCGCTGGCCGAGGAGGTGCTCGAGCTCATCACCGCCGATCCCTCCCTGGGCGAGCCCCTGCACGCGGCGGACGACTATCTGCGCGCCGAGGTCGTGTACGCCGCCTCGCACGAGGGCGCACGGCACCTGGACGACGTACTGACCCGGCGCACCCGTATCTCCATCGAGACCTTCGACCGGGGTACCCGCAGCGCCCGTGAGGCCGCCGAGTTGATGGCGCCGGTGCTCGGCTGGGACAAGGACCACATCGAGCGGGAGATCGAGCACTACAACAAGCGGGTGGAGGCGGAGCGGGAGTCGCAGCGCCAGCCGGACGACCTGACGGCGGACGCGGCGAGGCTGGGGGCGCCGGACATCGTGCCGCTCTAGTCGCTTCTCGCCGGGATCGCTCAGAGGGGGGCGGGATGCCGACGGTCAGGGAGAGAAGGGCGGTGGGCGTACGACCGGACAGCCGTGTGCAGGGGCAGCGGCGGCGCGGGGGCCACCCTGGGCGTCGGGCACTTGTCGGGTGAGGGACAATGGAGGCTCTGTCAGGGCGGGTTGCATGAGGGGACGCATGTCGGAGGCGGAGCGGGCGGGGACATCCCGTCAGGACACTCGTCAGGACAAGAGCGAGCGTCTTCTCGCGGGGCGGTACCGGCTGGGTGAAGTACTGGGCCGCGGCGGCATGGGCACGGTGTGGCGCGCCGAGGACGAGACGCTCGGCCGGACGGTCGCCGTCAAGGAGCTGCGGTTCCCGTCGAACATCGACGAGGAGGAGAAGCGTCGGCTGATCACGCGCACGCTGCGCGAGGCCAAGGCCATTGCGCGGATCCGCAACAACAGCGCGGTGACGGTCTTCGACGTGGTCGAGGAGGACGACCGGCCGTGGATCGTGATGGAACTCGTCGAGGGCAAGTCCCTTGCCGAGGCCATCCGCGAGGACGGCCTACTCGAACCGAAGCGTGCCGCCGAGGTCGGCCTCGCCATCCTCGACGTACTGCGCTCGGCGCACCGCGAGGGCATCCTGCACCGCGACGTGAAGCCGTCGAACGTACTGATCGCCGACGACGGCCGGGTCGTCCTCACCGACTTCGGCATCGCCCAGGTCGAGGGCGACCCGTCCATCACCTCCACCGGCATGCTCGTCGGCGCCCCCTCCTACATCTCGCCCGAGCGCGCCCGCGGACACAAGCCCGGCCCGGCCGCCGACCTGTGGTCGCTCGGCGGTCTGCTGTACGCGGCGGTCGAAGGCGTGCCGCCGTACGACAAGGGCTCCGCGATCGCGACCCTCACCGCGGTGATGACCGAGCCGCTGGAGGAGCCGAAGAACGCCGGACCCCTCAAGGACGTCATCCACGGACTGCTCACCAAGGACCCCGCTGAGCGGCTCGACGACGCGGGTGCCCGAGCGATGCTCAACGCGGTCATCCACGCGCCAGAGCCCAGGACGGCCGAACCGGCCGACGCGACGAAGGTCGTCCCGCTGCCCCCGCAGCCGCCCGAGACGCAGGGCAGTCCGGCGGGAGCCAGGAGCAAGGAGGGGGCCGACCGGCTGCGCGGGGCGTTGCGTTCGGCGCGCAAGGCCGCGGTCGCCGCGGGTGCGGCCGGTGTGGCCCGTGCGAAGACCCCGAGTTCCGCATCAGCGGAGGCCGGCGCCCCGAGCGCAACCGCCTCCCCGCCGGCGTCGTCCGACGCCGGTGAGCAGGCGACGAAGGGAACACAGGGCAAGCAGGCAGCGAACGCCGGTTCCGGTGGCCGGAGTTCGGGGTGGCCCGTGATGACGCCGCCCGACCTGCCGCCGCGGCCCGCGCCCAGAGCGCCGCTCACCGATGTGGTGCCCCGGCGGACGCTGGTCATCATCGCGGTGGCCGTGCTGGTCGTCGTGCTCGGCATCGTGCTGGCCGTCTCGCTCGGCGGGGACGACAAGGGGTCCGACGGATCCGGCAGCGGTGG
Source organism: Streptomyces sp. KR55 (assembly GCF_052245645.1). NCBI lineage: Bacteria > Bacillati > Actinomycetota > Actinomycetes > Kitasatosporales > Streptomycetaceae > Streptomyces > Streptomyces sp. KR55. The sequence continues at coordinate 16,904 of NZ_JBQQCE010000162.1, forward strand.
CAACAAGGCCGTCGCCGGGGCGAGCCGAAGCGCCGACACCAAGACGGACGACGACGGCGGGGTCCGTACGGACCCGGAGGCGACGCAGTCGGCGACGGCGGGCGCCACACCGGACAACACGCCGAGCGCAAGCGGTGGTGCGGGCGCCGAAGGCGACGAGGGCTCAGAGGGCGACTCCGACACCTCCGGCGGCACGTCGGCGGTGTCGACGTACCAGGGTGGCCAGGGCTACTCCATCGGATTGCCCAAGGGATGGAAGTACCAGTCGTCGGACGGGGCCGGCGACCGCTTCACCGGGCCGAACGGGCAGAAGCTGCTCGTCGCCTGGACCTCCACACCGCAGGACGACCCCGTCGCGGACTGGAAGAACCAGGAGCGCTACATGACGCGCTCGCAGTACGACCGGATCCGCATCGAGAAGGTGGACTACCGCGACTGGAACACGGCTGACTGGGAGTTCACCTATGTCGACGGGGGGACGAAGTACCGGACGATCGACCGCGGGTTCGTGGTGAACGACCATCAGGGCTACGCACTGATGTACACGGCGAAGGCCGCGGCATGGGACGGCGAACTGCGCCGGACCACATGGCGGACGCTGACGAAGACCTTTGAACCGAAGAAGTGATCGGGGCGGCATGCGGGTTGGGGATGTGAGATCTCCCGTCCGCTCTGTGCGGGTTGCCTCCGGCACGTATCGTGAGTGCTTGCGAACCGTACGCATCCGGAACGGGACGCCAGACGAACGGAATTGACCAGCCGGGCGGCCGGGGGAGGCAATGTGGACGACTATGCGGGCCGGGTGCTCGCCGACCGCTACCGCCTGCCGCTGCCGCCGTCCGATGAGTACGAACTCACCGAGACCCGGGCCTTCGACACCTACAGCGGGCAGGAAGTCCTGGTCAGGCAGGTTCCGTTGCCGGAGGTCGTCGAGGCGGAGGTGCTCGACGCGGAGGGGCTGCCGGAGGGTTTCACGGCACGGGATCGCGGGGCGCGGCGAGGGCCGGCGGCGCGTACGGGGGCTCGGCGGCCGACCGATCCGGCGGTTCGGCGGGCGGTGCAGGCCGCGCAGGCGGCGGCCCGGATCCCCGACCATCCGCGGCTCGACCAGGTCTTCGACGTGTTCGCCGAGGGCGGTTCGCTGTGGATCGTCAGCGAGTTGGTGGCGGCCCGGCCGCTGGCGGCTCTGCTGGCGGAGCAGCCGTTGACGCCGTACCGGGCGGCCGAGGTCGCGTCCGATGTGCTGATGGCGCTTCGGGTGCTGCATGCGCATGGCTGGGTCCACCGGAACATCACCGCCCGCACGATCCTCGTCTGCGACGACGGCCGCGTCATGCTGACCGGCCTGGCGGTCGGGGCGGCGGAGGAGGCGCTGTGCGGGTACGACCCCGTGCCGGCGTGGATGTACGACGGGGGGGACTGCGACGGGGGAGTGCCTGGGGGCGGTGCGTCCGGGGACTCCCGCGGGGCCACTGGGGCCAGTGGCGGAGGCGGTGTCGAGGGTTCCGGTGGCTTCGGTGGCGGGGACCCCGAGGCCGCCCGGCGTGCCGCCATCGAGGCGCGAGCGGCCGGAGGGCTGCCGGTGCCGGGTGCGGACGGGGCCCACGGGGCCGGGGGCTCGGCCGCGTTGGCCCGCAGGGCGCAGGATACCGGCGGGGACATCCGGGCCGCGCGAGCCGGGGCGATCGCCGCTTATCGCGCGGGGGCGCGAGCGGCAGCCCAGGTCCAGGAGACGCAGCAGAGCGGGCGGGCGGCGTTGCCCGGGGCGCGTTCGGCGTCCGAGGGTGGCGCGGTGGAATCGCCGTATGCCGCGGGTCCGGCCGGGCAGCAGGGCGGGCGGGCGGCGTTGCCCGGGGCGCGACCGGCGGCCGAGGACGGCGTGGCGCAGTCGCCGTACCCCTCCGGTCCAGCCGTGCAGCAGAACCGGCCGGCGCTGCCCGGGGCGCGACCGGCGTCCGAGGGCGGTGTGGTGGAGTCGCCGTATGTCTCCGGACCCGGACCGCAGCGCACGCCGGACGGCACGCCGCCCGGCCAGATCGCCGACCCTTACGGCGTACGCGCCACGCCCTGGCACGGCGCCGCACCCCGCGGTGCGGCCGGGGCCAACGGGCACACGCAGGTCGGGCCGGTCCCAGGTCAGGAAACCCAGCCGGCTCGTACCGCTCTCCCGCCCGGAGGGCCCGCCGCCGATGCCCCGCCGCCGCCCAGCCGCTGGGACGACCTCGTTGCCGGGACGCCCGCTCCGCGGCGGGGACCGGCCACCGCGCTGGCCGCCGAGCGGGCGCGGCAGGCGCGGATGGCCGTGGTCGGGCCGGTGACGGAGCGATGGGCGCCGGAGCAGGCGGGGCCGGTGCACGAGAACTGGCAGTTGGCGCCGCCCATCGGACCCGCGACCGACCTGTGGGCGCTGGGGGCGCTGCTCTTCAGGGCCGTACAGGGGCATGCGCCGTACCCGGAGGAGTCGACGGCCGAGCTGGTGCAGATGGTGTGTGCTGAGCCCCCGGCGTTCGCGGAGGAGTGCGGACCGCTG